>NZ_JBHUWD010000026.1:0-67539 GCF_042670205.1 Luteimicrobium sp. NPDC057192
CGTGACCACCCGCCCTCGTTCGTCCCGGGGCCGCGCGAGCGGCCCGACGTGCGGCTCAGCCCGACTTGCGCCGGAACTCGCGCCGCACCGGCCCCTGCGTCTCCGACCCGTGCACGGCACCGCGGTCGCGCGCACCGTCCGACGCGCTGGTGTGCTGGGCCGCCTTCTTGCGGTCGAGTGCCTCGCGGAACTTCGCCTTGACCGCGTCGACCTCCTCGTCGGACTGATGTCCGGGGTCGCTCATGTCGCTCCTCCTCCGTCGGATCCCCCTAGCCTGCCGTGACGCGGGGGCCCGCGCCACGGGAAATCGAGTCCGGACCGGGTCCGACCGGCCGGGAGGCCCTACCGGTCCTCCGCCTCCGTGGCCGGCGACGACGACACCTCCGCGGCTCCCGGAGCGTCGCCGTCCGCAGCCGCGGGCTCGTCCCGTCGCTCCCGGTCGACCCGGAGCGAGGTGATCGCCGCCTCGAAGTCCTCGAGCGAGTCGAAACCCTGGTACACGCTCGCGAAGCGCAGGTAGGCGACCTCGTCGAGCTCGCGCAGCGGCCCGAGGATCGCCAGACCGATCTCGTACGCGTCGAGCTCGGCGGAGCCCGAGCTCCGCAGGGTCTCCTCCACCCGCTGGGCCAGGAGCGCCAGGTCGTCCTCCGACACCGGGCGGCCCTGGCACGCCTTCCGGACGCCGCCGACGATCTTGTCGCGGCTGAAGGGCTCCGTCGCGCCCGACCGCTTCACGACGGACAGGCTGGCCGTCTCGATCGTCGTGAAGCGCCTGCCGCAGTGCGGGCACTGCCGCCGGCGCCTGATCGACTGGCCGTCGTCCGACGTGCGCGAGTCCACGACGCGCGAGTCGGGGTGCCGACAGAAGGGGCAGTGCATGAGCGGGCTCCAGAGGTAGGCCGGGGGGACGGTGCTCAACCTACTAAAGCCTGTCGAACAACTTCGAGCGGTGTCGGGCAGCATCGTCCTCGGACGCACCACCGACACGAACCGGAATGTCAGCCCTGGTCAGGATCAGCCCAGTGCCGGGGACCGGGGGCCCGCTGCCACGAGAACGGGGACGGCCGCCGCAGCAGCCGTCCCCGCCGGGACGCCCCCGTCCCCTGCGCGTATCGCGACTCGCCTCGCCACACGCGGACGTGCACGCCGACCCGATGGGTCGACACCTTGCTCCTGACCCCCCAGCCAGCAGGTAAGGCATGACTAACTTAGGCGAACCTCACCCGGCTGCGCAAGCCGCCGCGAGGAGCCTGACCGAACCTCACCCGGCACCGAGGGCGCGAAGAGCCTCACCCGCGGGCGACCGGGAGGAGCAGCTGCTCGCCGGCACGCAGCCCGGCACCATCGAGGTTGTTGAGCCTCTCGATCTCCACGACCACGTCACGCAGGTCCTCGCGCGAGCTCGCCACGGAGCTCGCGAGAGCCCACAGGGTCTCGCCGGGCTGGACGACGTGGCGCGTCACCTCGACACCTCGGTGGGGCCCACTCGCCTGGGCGCCGCCCGTCGCGACGACGCCGGTGCACGCGAGCACGAACGCGGCGATCCCCAGAACCACACGACCCCGGCGCGTGAGTCGCAGAGGGCCGGGACGGGTGCCGTCGCGCCCCCGCTCCACGCGGCGCGTCGTCCCGTCCGCCCCGAGAGGCCAGCTCACCGTCGCACTCATGCCACACCTCACCGCTCGTCCCGACAATGCCGTACCGCCCGCCGCACCGACCCGCTCTGAAGCGGATTCTTCGAACACCTGTACGTCGAACGTCTGTACGATTCTTAGCACGAGCTCCCGACAGATGTCGAGACACGCTCGAACACATGTTTGAAACTGCACGTCAGGTGCCCTACGGTGGGACACAGGTCGGGGCCGCGCTCGCGTGAGGCTGCGCGACGGGGCGGCGTCGACCAGGCAGCACGGGACAAGGAGCGTCGACGCAGGGCCTACGGGCCGGCAAGGAGGACGGCATGGCCAGCGGCACCACCGGCACGACGCGCGGACCGGGCGAGGGCGACGACGGCGCCCTCGCGACCGTCCGGTCCCTCACGCAAGCCCCCACCGGACCCGACGGCCTGACCCGGCGCCAGCGCCTCGTGCTCGACACCATCCGCGCCTCCGTCGAGGAGCGCGGCTACCCGCCGAGCATGCGCGAGATCGGCGAGGCGGTCGGGCTGACCAGCCCGTCCAGCGTCAAGCACCAGCTCACCGCGCTCGAGCGCAAGGGCTACCTGCGACGCGACCCGAACCGCCCGCGCGCCATCGAGGTCGTCCAGCCCGACGACTCGCGCGCGATCCCGCCGCTCACGCAGGACTCCGCGTTCGCCGTCGCCGAGGTCACCGAGCTCCCGCAGACCCCCGCCTACGTCCCGGTCGTGGGGCGGATCGCGGCGGGCGGCCCGATCCTCGCGGAGCAGGTCGTCGAGGACGTGTTCCCGCTCCCGCGCCAGCTCGTCGGGGAGGGCGAGCTCTTCCTCCTGCGCGTCGTCGGGGACTCCATGATCGACGCGGCGATCTGCGACGGCGACTGGGTGGTCGTCCGTCGGCAGAACGTCGCCGAGAACGGGGAGATCGTCGCCGCGATGATCGACGGCGAGGCCACGGTCAAGACGTTCAAGCGCACCGGCGGCCACGTGTGGCTCGTGCCGCACAACGCCGCCTACGAGCCGATCCCGGGCGACGAGTCCCAGGTCCTCGGGCGGGTCGTCAGCGTGCTGCGCAGCGTCTGACGCCCGCCCGGCCGTCCCGCCGGGCGGGCTCCGCGTCAGCGGACGGCAGTCCCTGTCTCAGAGGCCGAACGTCCTGGCCGCGGCCCGGAGCGCGTCGGCGGACGCCCGGAGCCCGGCACGCTCCGCGTCGGACATCGGCGTCGGGATCGTCTCCCGGACCCCGGTGCGGTCGACGACGGACGGGACCGACAGGCAGACGTCGCTGAGGCCGTCGTAGTCCTGGAGAAGCGAGCTCACGGGGAGCACGGTGTGCTGGTCGTCCAGGACGGCCTCGACGATCCTCGTGGCCGCGAGGGCGATCGCGTAGTTGGTCGCCCCCTTGCCTGCGATGATCTCGTACGCCGAGTGCACGACCTCGTGGTGCATCCGCTCGAGGTCGGTGTCGGTCAGCGGCAGGAGCCCGCCCACACCCGGCCAGTCGCGGAGCGGGATGCCGCCGATCGTCGCGGAGCTCCACAGCGGGATCTCCGAGTCGCCGTGCTCCCCCGCGATGTAGGCGTGGACGTTCTGCACGGCGACGCCCGCGCGCTCGGCGACGAGGAAGCGCAGCCGCGAGGAGTCGAGGACGGTGCCCGAGCCGAACAGCTGGTTCGGGGGAAGCCCCGAGTAACGCAGGGCGGCGTAGGTCACGACGTCGACCGGATTGGTGACCATGAGGTAGATCGCGTTCGGGGCGACCTCGAGCAGGCCGGGCAGGATCTTCTGCATCAGGGCGATCGTGTCGCCTGCGAGGTCCATCCGCGTCTGGCCGGGCTTCTGCTTCGCGCCCGCCGTCACCACGACGACGTCCGAGCCCGCGCACACGGCGACGTCGTCGGAGCCCTCGACGTTGGCCTGCGGCATGAACTGGATGCCGTGCTGGAGGTCGAGCACCTCGGCGTCGACCTTGGCCTTGTTGACGTCGAGCAGCGCGACGTTACGGGCGGCACCGCGCATGAGCATCGCGTAGGCCGTCGTGGCGCCCACGGCGCCCGCCCCGACGATGGAGACCTTCGACGGGCGCCCTTCGGGCCGTGTCCCGGACGCCGCCGCGTTCTCGGGGTGCCCGCCGGTGATCCCTGGTGCTGCGCTCGGTGCCATCGTGCCGCCTCTCGGTCAGGTGACGTGTCCGCCGCGCCCAGCCTAGGAGCGCAACCGCTCCAGCGCAGAGGCAACCAGAGCCGGGTCCTGTGTCGGCCAGAAGCCCGGCATGGAGCGCTGCAGGAACGTGCCGTAGCGAGCGCGCGCGAGGCGCGAGTCGAGCACCGCCACGACGCCCCGGTCGGTCGTCGACCGCACGAGACGCCCGGCCCCCTGCGCGAGCAGCAGCGCGGCGTGCGTCGCGGAGACCTGCATGAAGCCGTTCCCGCCACCGGCGTCGACGGCTTCGGAGCGCGCGGACCGGACCGGGTCGTCGGGGCGCGGGAACGGGATGCGGTCGATGACGACCAGCGACAGCGACGGGCCGGGGACGTCGACCCCCTGCCACAAGGACAGCGTGCCGAACAGGCACGTCTCCTCGTCGGCGGCGAACTCCCGCACGAGCGTCGGGAGCTGGTCGTCCCCCTGGCACAGGATCGGCACCTCGAGCCGGTCGCGCAGCGCCTCGGCGGCCTCCTCTGCCGCTCGCCGCGACGAGAACAGCCCGAGCGTGCGTCCCCCGGCGGCGCGCACGAGCCGCTCGAGCTCGGCGAGGTGCGCCTCGCTCGCCTGCCTCCCCGGCGGGTCGAGGTGGCGCGCGACGTAGAGGATGCCCTGCCGGGCGTAGTCGAACGGGCTGCCCACGTCGAGGCCGCGCCAGGACACGCCGTCGGCGACGAGGCCGAGCGACCGCGCGGCGGAGTCGAACGATCCGCCGAGCTCGAGCGTCGCCGACGTGAACACGCCCGTGCGGTCCGCGAGGAGCTGGCTGCGGATGAGCCCGGCGACCCCGAGCGGCGCGGCGTACAACGTCGAGACGGCGGGGCCGGAGCCGAAGTCGCCGGCGCGCGCGCACCAGACGACGTCGTGACCGTCGGGGTCTGCTGCGAGCCGTTCCGCCACCTCGAACACGGCGAGCACGGCGGCCTGGGCCATCTTGAGCCCCGAGCCCGACTCGCCCTTGGCCTGCGGGTCGGGCTTGAGCGCCGACTGGAGCGTCCGGAGCCCGTCGCGGACGGCGGCCACGGCCAGGCGGGCGTCGTCGGGCAGTCCGTGGGGGTACCGCTCGGCCGGGAGCTGGGCCACGAGCGCGCCGAACGTCTGGGTGGCCGTGTCGAGCGCCTCGGTGGCGATGCCCCCGTGCCGGCGCGCGAGCCGCGCGGCGTGCTCGATCGCGGGGACCGACAGCTCGACGGTCGCCTGCGCGGTCACGCGGTCGGCGAGCTCGTGCGCCTCGTCGACGACGAGCACGTGGTGCTCGGGCAGCGCGCCCGGGGAGCCGGAGGCCGCGACACCGAGCATCGCGTGGTTCGTGACGACGACGTCCGCCTCGCGGGCCGCCTGCCGCGCTCGCTCCGGGAAGCACTCCGCGAGCAGCGGGCAGCGGGTGCCGAGGCACTCGAGCGCCGTCACCGACACCTGCCGCCACGCGCGGTCGCTCACACCCGGCACGAGCTCGTCGCGATCGCCGGAGTCGGTCTCCTCGATCCACGCGCGCGCGGCCCGGACCTCGTCGGCGAGCGAGCGCCCGCCGCGCCGCCCCCGCGGCTCGCGCCCGCCCGACGCCGGTGCGGTAGCGTCGCCGCCGCCGTCGGCCGCGGGATGGTCGGCAGCACCCGACGGCTCGAGGTCGAACAGGGTGCCGCCCTCGTCGACCGGGTAGCCGCCCTCGACCTTGTGCTTGCACGCGTAGTTGTGCCAGCCCTTGAGGAGCGCGATGCGCGGCGGCCGCGGCAGCCGCGGCGCGAGCGCGTCGGCCACGAGCGGCAGATCCCGCGTGAGCACCTGGCGCTGCAGGGCGAGCGTGGCCGTGGAGACGACGACGCGCTCGTCCGTCGTCACGGCGTGCCGGACCGCGGGGACGAGGTAGCCCAGCGACTTGCCGGTGCCGGTGCCCGCCTGGACGAGCAGGTGCTCGCCGGAACGCACCGCCTCGGCGACGGCCTGCGCCATGCGGGCCTGCCCCTCGCGGGGCGCTCCGCCGAGAGCACCGACGGCGACGTCGAGCAGGGCGTCGATCTCGGGGTCCGGCCGCGCCTCGCCCGCGGGCGACGCCGGTCGGGTGGTCGGGCTGGTCGCGTCGGGAGTCACGGTCGGGGGCACCCGGCGAGTCTACGAGCGGCCTCCCACCCGCGGCGCCGCGCGGTGCAGCCTGTGGACGGGGAGCGACCCGGACGCACCGCGTCGGCCGCGGACGGCGTCAGGCGAGCGAGCCCGTGGACGCGCCGACGCTCACCGAGCGGAGCTCCGCGGCCAGCGCGGCGTCCACGCGGGCACGGAGCTCGGTGCCGTCGGCGGTGTGCTCCTCGTGCTCGATCTGCCCGTCCGCGTGCACCCGGCTCACCAGGTCCCCGCGGTCGTAGGGCACGACGACGTCCACGCGCTCCCCCGGCTGCGGCAGCGCCGCTGCGACCCGCTCGAGCAGGTGCTCGACGCCCTGCCCCGTGTGGGCGGACACGAGGACGGCGTCGGCCTCCCGGCGGCGCACGCGCGCGACGACCTCGGGGTCGGCGGCGTCGGCCTTGTTGAGCACGACGATCTCGGGCACGTCGAGCGCGCCCGGCACGTCGGCGAGGACCTCCCGCACGGCCGCGATCTGCCCCTCGGGGTCGGGGTGGCTGGCGTCGACGACGTGCAGCAGCAGGTCGGCGTCGCCGGCCTCCTCGAGCGTGGAGCGGAACGCCTCGACGAGCTGGTGCGGCAGGTGCCGCACGAACCCGACGGTGTCGGCGAGCGTGTAGGCGCGGCCGTCGGGCGTCCGGGCCCGGCGCACGGTCGGGTCGAGGGTTGCGAAGAGCGCGTTCTCGACGAGCACGCCCGCACCCGTGAGGGCGTTGAGGAGCGACGACTTGCCGGCGTTCGTGTAGCCGACGATCGCCACCGACGGCACGGCGTTGCGCTTGCGGGACGCGCGCTTGGCCTCGCGCGCCGGGGCCATCCCCGCGATCTGGCGGCGCAGCTTGGCCATCCGGTTGCGGATGCGGCGGCGGTCGAGCTCGATCTTCGTCTCGCCGGGGCCGCGCGAGCCCATGCCCGCGCCGCCCGAGCCGACCTGGCCGCCCGCCTGGCGGGACATCGAGTCGCCCCAGCCGCGCAGGCGCGGGAGCAGGTACTCGAGCTGCGCGAGCTCGACCTGCGCCTTGCCCTCCTTGGACTTGGCGTGCTGGGCGAAGATGTCGAGGATCAGCGCCGTCCGGTCGACGACCTTGACCTTGACGATGTCCTCGAGCGCGCGGCGCTGGGAAGGCGCGAGCTCGCCGTCGACCACGACCGTGTCGGCCCCGGTCTCGAGGACGATCGCCGCGAGCTCCGCGGCCTTGCCCTGGCCGAGGTACGTGCCGGGGTCGGGGTTGTGGCGGCGCTGCAGGACGCCGTCGAGCACCTGCGAGCCGGCGGTCTCCGCGAGCGCGGCGAGCTCACGGAGCGAGACCTCGGCGTCGGCGGCGTCGCGGGAGAACAGGCCGACGAGGACGACCCGCTCGAGCCGCAGCGAGCGGTACTCGACCTCGGTGACGTCCTCGAGCTCGGTCGACAGCCCGGCGACACGGCGCAGCGCGCTGCGCTCCTCGAGGTCGAGCTGCTCGCCGTCGGCGGCGGTGTGGCGGGTCGCGCCCTCGTCGACGGCGGTGCCGGCGCGGGCGAGGACCCGGGCGACGACGGCGCGCGCGGTGGCGTCCACGTCGTCGGTGCGTGCATCCCGGGCCACGTCGGTCTCCGCGGGCGTCTCGGGACGGTTCTCAGGGGTGGGTGTCATGCAGTCCTCTCGTCCCCCCTAGGATCCCACGCCGGCGCCCACCCCTGCCAGCCGTTTGTAGACTCGTCCGCTATGAGCGAGCAGCCGGACCACTACTTCACGGCCCGGCCGGCGTCGTCGGACGAGCGACGGGCGCTGACGGTCCGGCTCGCGGGGCGCGACGTCGAGGTCGAGACGGCGGGCGGCGTCTTCTCGCCGGGCCGCGTGGACCTCGGGACGCAGGTGCTGCTGCGCACGGTCCCCGACCTCCCCGCGGACGCGGCGGACGTCCTCGACCTGGGCTGCGGCTGGGGCCCGGTGGCGCTGACGATGGCCCTCGAGGCCCGCGACCGCGCGCTCGCGGCGACCCGGGTCTGGGCCGTCGACGTCAACGAGCGCTCGCTCGACCTCGTGGCGCGCAACGCCGCACGGCTGGGCGTCGCGGTCGAGGCCCGCCTGCCCGACGACGTCCCGGACGACGTGCGCTTCGACACGATCTGGTCCAACCCGCCCATCCGCGTCGGCAAGGAGGCGCTGCACGCGCTCCTCGCGCGCTGGCTGCCGCGACTGCGAGCCGGCGGCGACGCGTGGCTCGTGGTCCAGCGCAACCTCGGCGCCGACTCGCTGCAGGGGTGGCTGGCCGACTGGCTGGCCGAGCACCAGGAGGGCGCGACGATCGAGCGCGCCGCGTCCGCGAAGGGGTTCAGGGTGCTGCGGGTGCACCAGCGCTGACGTCGGCGGTCACGAGGGCCCGCGCGTCCGGCGCACCGCCGTCCAGCGGGAACCGTCCGGCGTAGGACAGCACGGCCGGCCCCGCGAGCTCGACGCGACCCCCGGGGAGCGCCCGCACGCGGACCGTCCCGCCGGGGATGTCCACCAGCCAGGTGTCGGGCGAGCCCGGCCCGGCCCACGCGCGCACCGCGAGCGCCGCAGCGCAGGTGCCGGTCCCGCAGGACTCCGTCTCCCCCACGCCGCGCTCGAACACGCGCATGCGCACGCGGCCCACGGAGCCGTCCGCGGTCTCCTCCTCGCCCAGGGGCACGACGAGCTCGACGTTCGTCCCGTGCGGCGGGACGGGCTGGACCTGGGGCTGGACGGTGAGGTCGAGCTCCTCGAGCTCCGTCGCGTCCGCGAGCGCCACGACCGTGTGCGGGTTGCCGAGGTCGACGCTGAGCGCCGGCCGGGCGGCGCGCCACCCGTGGACGGCGACCTGAGCGTCGGCACCGCGAGCGACGGCGTCGTCCCCGCCGGGGAACGTCCACGGGCCCATGTCGACGGCGTACCAGCCGTTCGCCTCACGGACGACGCGCTTGACGCCCGCGCGCGTCCCGACGGCGAGCGTGCTCCCGTCCGAGAGGTCGACGAGGTCGAGGAGCTCCGCGAACGCCGCGAACACGCGGACCCCGTTGCCGCACATCTCGGCGACCGAGCCGTCGGCGTTGCGGTAGTCCATGAACCACACGGCGGCGGGGTCCTCGGCGAGCACGGCCGCGCCCTCGGGCAGGCTCGCGGACGGCGCCAGGCGGATGACACCGTCCGCGCCCACCCCCGAGCGCCGGTCCGCGAGGCGCCGGACGAGGTCGGCGGTGAGGTCGAGGCGGCCGTCGGGGTCGGCGACGAGCACGAAGTCGTTGCGCGTCCCGTGGCCCTTGACGAACGGCAGCTCGTCGGGCGTCTCGTGCGTCCCGGTCATGACCCCAGACTACGGCGGACCGGGCCGTCCCCAGGCTCCGGGGCGGTCCCGGCGTCGGCGGCCTCGACGACCTCGAGCGCGCGTGCGAACAGGTCCGGCGCCTGGGCGTCGAGCCAGTGCACGCGCGGGTCACGTCCGAACCAGCCCATCTGCTTGCGGGCGAGCCGCCGGGTGTTCGCGGTGACGGCCTCGCGCGCGGCGGCCTCGTCGGTCTCACCGCGCAGGGCGGCCAGGACCTCGGCGTACCCGACGGCGCGCGCGGCGGTCCGGCCGAGGCGGGGCGCGAGGGCCCGCACCTCGTCGACGAGCCCCTCGTCCCACATGCGTTCGACGCGTCCGGCGACGCGGGCGTCGAGCGTGGCACGGTCGCTGTCGAGCCCGAGCTGGACGGTCGGCAGGACGTACTCCTGCCGCGGCAGGTTGGCCGTGTAGGGCTCGCCGGTGATCGCGATCACCTCGAGGGCCCGTACGAGGCGCCGGACGTTGCGGGGCCCGATCGACGCGGCCGCCTGCGGGTCGGCGCGGACCAGCTCGTCGTGCAGGGCCCGCGCACCCTCGCGCCCGGCCCGCTCCTCCAGCTCCGCGCGCACGCGCGGGTCGGTCCCCGGGAAGTCCATCGCGTCGAGCAGCGCCCGGACGTAGAGCCCCGACCCGCCGACGACGACGGCGCGAGCCCCCCGGCCTTCGATCGCCGCGAGGTCCGCACGCGCCGCCTCCTGGTAGCGCGCCACGGAGGCGTCCTCCTCGGGCTCGATCACGTCGAGCTGGTGGTGGACGATGCCGCGACGCTCCGGGGCCGGGACCTTCGCGGTGCCGATGTCCATGCCGCGGTAGAGCTGGTAGGCGTCGGCGTTGACGATCTCCGCACCGCCGGGCGCCCGCTCCCCCAGGCGCTCGGCGAGGTCGAGCGCGAGGTCGGACTTGCCGGTCGCGGTCGGTCCGACGACGGCGACGATCAGCACGCGCGCTCCACGTGGACGACGGCACCGGCGCGGGCCGCCCGATGCCCGGACGGCACGTCCAGGACCTCGACGGGTGTGTCCCACCCGGCTGCGCCGAGCGCGAGGAGGGCGACGGTCGCGGCGACGCCGGCTCGGGGGGCGGCGGCGTCGTCGTTGCCGGTGAAGCGCCATGCGACCGCTGCGGCGTCGACGCCCTGAGCACCCGGGTCCGGGACAGGACGCGTCCACGCCGCGGCGGCAGCGTCGTCCGCCCCGTCGACCACGACCCGCACCCCGACGGCGTCCCGCAGCGCGGCGCGGAGCTCGTCCACCAGCGCGCCGGCCGCTGCGGCGTCGTGCCCGCGGCCCGCGACCCCGGGGACGAGCGTCGCGTCACCCGGTACCCGCACGCGCGCGAGTGCGTCGGCGCCGGTCCGCACGAGGCCGGCGGCGGCGTGCTCGGTCGTCATGGCGCGAGACTACGACACCCGCCGCCCGCGACCCGCCCGGCGCACGCCCCGCAGGGGTCCGGCGGGTACGGTGGATCCGTGGGGCACTTCGAGTGGCGGCGACCGTTCGGTCGCAGGGACGGCGGACCGGACGGTCCGGGCCCGTCCGGCGGCCGGGCGCAGCGGGGCTCGGGCCGGATGCGGCGCGAGCGGCTCGACGACGCGACCGCGGCGCGGCTCGGGCTCGATGCGACGGGGGACGTCACGGCAGCGCGTGCGACGGACGGCGCGGGCGGCCACGACCCCGTCCAGCTCGCCGTCGCCGACCTCGCGCCGGCGCCGGTCGACCGGGCGCGCGTCGTCGACTGGCTGCTCGCGGGCGGGTTCTCCTACTTCGTCGACTCCGAGGGCGACGTCGGCGGGCTGTGGCAGGGCCGCCTGTTCTACTTCCTGCTCTTCGGCGAGCACGAGGAGATCGTGCAGGTCCGCGGGCAGTGGAACCGCGAGGTCACGATCGAGCGCCTCGAGGAGATCCTCGAGCTGTGCAACGAGTGGAACGCGGACCGGATCTGGCCCAAGGCGTACACGCGCGTCCGCGACAACGGGCTCGTGCAGGTCTACACGGAGGTCACCGTCGACCTCGAGTTCGGTGCCAACGACGACCAGCTCGCCGACGTGCTCCAGTGCGGGCTGTCGACGGCGTCGGTGTTCTTCGACTCCCTCGACGAGACCTACCCCGACCCCCTGCGGAGCGCACCGTGAGCGGCGGCAACCAGACCGGCTGGCTCGCCCGTCTGTTCGGCAACCGGCCCAAGACCGCGGAGGCGCCGCGCGTGCGCGGGGACGCCGAGCTGCCCACGCCCGCGACCATGGACCGGGTCGGCACGTTCCTCACGCGCAAGGGCTACCGGTTCCGCGTCGACGAGGACGGCGACATCACCGGCACCTGGGAGGGGCACCGCTTCTGGTTCATGCTGCTGGGGCCCGAGCAGCACGTCCTGCAGGTCCGCGGACGCTGGGAGCGCACCGTCCCGCCCGAGGCCCGCCTCGCCCTCCTGCAGGCCATGAACGACTGGAACCGAGAACGGATCTGGCCCAAGGTGTACACGCGCGAGGAGGGCGACCGGCTCGCCGTCTACGCGGAGGTCTCGGTCGACCTCGAGCACGGCGCGACGGGCGACCAGCTCGGCCAGGTGGTCTCGTGCGGGCTGGGCACCGGCGTCCAGGTGTTCTCGTCGCTCGGGACCCTGCTCCCCCCGCCCGACGACGAGCCGGAGGACTAGCGGAGCGTCTGGTCGCGTGTCCTCAGGCGCGCGACGTCAGCGTCGGCATCCCGAGCAGCACGGGCTGTCCGGGCGTGGCGGCCCCACCGTGGGCGTGCGCGTGCTCGTCGCCGCCGAGACCGGCCCGGGCGCGCTCGCGCTGCACCCACGCGTCGCCCGAGCGGGTCCGGCGGACCTCGAACGGACCGCCGCTCGTCGCGGAGTCCGCGAGGAGGTGGTGCGGGGCGCCGTGCGTCACCTCGACCGTGAGCAGGTCTCCGGGGCGCGGCAGGGGCGTGCCCTCGACGAGCCGCGGGTCGCTCTTGCCCTCCGCGCCGGTCCGGGCGAGCCGCGCGAGCGCGGGGGGCAGGGCGACGTGGACGAGGCGGTTGTCGGCGGCACGGCCGCTGACGCGGTGCGTCTCGCCGTCCTTGCGGCCGTCGCCCTCCATGACGAGCACCTCGACCGTGCGGCCGACCTGGCGCTCGGACTCCTCGGCGCTGATCCGCTCCTGGAGCGCGAGCAGCCGCTCGAACCGGTCCTGGATCACGTCCTTGGGGAGCTCCGGCAGGTCCGCGGCAGGGGTGCCAGGACGGCGCGAGTACTGGAAGACGAAGGCAGAGCTGAACCTGCTGGCCTCGACCACGCGCATCGTCTCGGCGAAGTCCTCCTCGGTCTCGCCGGGGAAGCCGACGATGATGTCGGTCGTGATCGCGGCGTCGGGCAGGGCGGCCCGGACCTTGTCGATGATCCCGAGGAAGCGCTCCGAGCGGTACGACCGGCGCATGGCCCGCAGGACCCGGTCCGAGCCCGACTGCAGCGGCATGTGGAGCTGCGGCATGACGTTCGGGGTCTCGGCCATCGCGGCGATCACGTCGTCGGTGAACGCCGCCGGGTGCGGGGAGGTGAAGCGGACGCGCTCGAGCCCCTCGACCCGGCCGCACGCGCGCAGCAGCTTCGCGAACGCGCCGCGGTCACCGAACTCGACGCCGTAGCTGTTGACGTTCTGGCCGAGCAGCGTGACCTCGATCGCGCCCGCCGCGACGAGCGCCTCGACCTCCGCGAGGACCTCGCCCGGGCGACGGTCGCGCTCCTTGCCCCGCAGGTGCGGCACGATGCAGAAGGTGCACGTGTTGTTGCAGCCCACGCTGATGGACACCCAGCCCGCGTAGACAGACTCGCGGCGCGTCGGCAGCGTCGACGGGAAGACCTGCAGCGACTCGTGGATCTCGACCTGCGCCGCCTCGTTGTGGCGCGCGCGCTCCAGCAGGACGGGCAGCGCGTCGAGGTTGTGCGTACCGAAGACCACGTCCACCCACGGCGCCTTGGAGACGATCGTGCCGCGGTCCTTCTGGGCGAGGCAGCCGCCGACCGCGATCTGCATGCCCGGGCGCTGGGCCTTGACCGACGCGAGCTGCCCCAGGTTCCCGTACAGGCGGGTGGCCGCGTTCTCGCGGACGGCGCACGTGTTGATGACGACGACGTCCACCTCGCCGGCCGCCTCCGCCTCGGCGGACGCGCGCGCGTAGCCGGCGTCCTCGAGCATGCCGGCCATGTGCTCGGAGTCGTGGACGTTCATCTGGCACCCGAGGGTGCGCACGACGTACGTGCGGGGGTGCGCCGGCAGGGCGACGGGCTGGGTCAGGGACTGCGTGGACATCCCCACCAGGGTACGGTGCCGCTCCGACCCGCCGTGTACGGCTCCTGGCCTGCCCGGACCTGGGTGAACTCGGGGCATCCGTCGACTTGTTGCCGGGTTGTGACCTTTCGTTACCGGCGGGTACGCCGTGCATCGCCTATGTTCGGTGGATGGATGTGACGTCGGCCACCACCCCGCTCGTCCGGCTGAGCGGGGTCAACAAGCACTTCGGCGACCTGCACGTGCTGCGCGACATCGAGCTCGAGGTCGACAAGGGCGAGGTCCTCGTCGTCATCGGGCCGTCGGGCTCCGGCAAGTCGACGCTCTGCCGCGCGATCAACCGCCTCGAGCCCATCGACTCCGGCGTCATCGAGCTCGACGGCGAGGCCCTGCCCCAGGAGGGACGCGCGCTCGCGCGGCTCCGCTCCGAGGTCGGGATGGTCTTCCAGTCGTTCAACCTGTTCTCGCACAAGACGGTGCTCGAGAACGTCATGCTCGGGCCGGTCAAGGTCCGCAGGACGAAGAAGGCCGAGGCCCGCGAGGAAGCCCTGATGCTGCTCGACCGCGTGGGCGTCAAGGACCAGGCCGACAAGCTTCCCGCGCAGCTCTCGGGCGGCCAGCAGCAGCGCGTCGCGATCGCCCGGGCCCTGGCCATGCACCCCAAGGTCATCCTGTTCGACGAGCCCACCTCCGCCCTGGACCCCGAGATGGTCGGCGAGGTGCTCGACGTCATGGTCTCGCTCGCGCGGGACGGCATGACGATGGTCGTCGTCACCCACGAGATGGGGTTCGCGCGCAAGGCCGCGAACCGCGTGGTCTTCATGGCGGACGGGCAGCTCGTCGAGCAGGCGACGCCCGAGGAGTTCTTCACGAACCCCCGCAGCACCCGCGCCAAGGACTTCCTGTCGAAGATCCTCCCGCACTAGACGTGCCGAGGGTCGGGCGGCCGGTCCGCCTTTTTCTCACCAACCAGAAGGGGAACAACACGATGCGCAAGCGACTCCTGGGGGCGATCGCCCTCGCAGCGGCTTCGGCCCTCGCGCTCGCGGGCTGCGGCTCGGACGACGGCGGCGGCAGCGGCAGCGGCAACGGCAAGATCACCATCGGCATCAAGTTCGACCAGCCTGGCCTCGGGTTCAAGGACGGCGACAAGTACAGCGGCTTCGACGTCGACGTGGCCACGTACATCGCCAAGAAGCTCGGCTACGACGCCGACCAGATCACCTGGAAGGAGTCGCCCAGCGCCCAGCGCGAGACGCTCCTGTCCACGCACCAGGTCGACATGATCGTCGCGACCTACTCGATCACCGACGAGCGCAAGAAGACGGTCGCCTTCGCCGGCCCGTACTTCGTCGCCGGGCAGGACCTGCTCGTCAAGAGCGACAACACCGACATCACCGGGCCCGACACGCTCGACGGCAAGAAGCTCTGCTCCGTGACCGGCTCGACCTCGGCCCAGAAGATCAAGGACACCTACGCCAACAAGGTGAACCTGGTCGAGTACCCGGGCTACGCCGAGTGCGTCACGGCCCTCACCTCCGGTGCGGTCGACGCCGTCACCACCGACGACATCATCCTCGCCGGCCTCGCGGCCCAGCCCGCCAACAAGGGCAAGGTCAAGGTCGTCGGCAAGCCGTTCACCACCGAGAACTACGGGGTCGGCCTGCCGAAGGACAACAAGACCTGCCAGAAGATCAACGACGCCATCACGTCGATGATCGACGACGGCTCGTGGCAGAAGTTCCTCGACACGAACCTCGAGGGCACCGGTTACAAGCCGGACGCGTCGAAGAACCCGCCGAAGCCCGAGGCCTGCGCCTGACGGCTGGACGGAAGCCGGGAACCGGGGCCCGCGTGAGCGCACGCGGGCCCCGGCGACCGCCCGGGCGCCGGGACGCGCGCCGCACGAACGACGACACCGACGGAGGTGAGGACGAGTGAGTCAGAGCGACGGATTCGTCTCGCAGTTCGCCGACCTCTTCGACCAGTACGACGTCATCGGCGCCTTCTGGGTCAACATCCAGCTCACGCTCTGGTCCGCGCTGTTCGCCGGCATCCTCGGCACCGTGCTCGCGCTGTTCCGGATCTCGCCGATCCCCAGCCTGCGCTGGGCAGGGACGGCGTACGTCAACATCTTCCGCAACACGCCGCTCACGATCATCATGGTCTTCCTCACGCTCGGCGTGTGGGCCCAGCTGCACGTGACGCTGTCCGACGACTTCAACAAGAACTTCTTCCGGCTCGCCGTCGTCGGCCTGTCCGTGTACACCGCGTCGTTCGTGTGCGAGTCGATCCGCTCCGGCGTGAACACCGTCCCGATCGGCCAGGCCGAGGCCGCCCGGTCCATCGGGCTCTCGTTCCTCCCGTCGGCACGGCTGATCATCCTCCCGCAGGCGTTCCGCGGCGCGATCGCCCCGCTGGGCAGCACGCTGATCGCACTGACCAAGAACTCGACCATCGCGTCCGTCGTCGGGGTCGCGACCGAGACGTCGAGCCTGCTGAAGACCATGATCGAGTTCAACTCGAGCCTCATGGTCGCGATCTTCCTGACGTTCGCGCTCGGGTACGTGATCCTCGTCATCCCCGTCGGTCTCGCGACGACGTCCCTGTCCCGACGCCTGGCGGTGAAGCGATGAGCACGCAGAACGTCCTGTTCGACGCCCCCGGTCCGCGTGGGCGCCGCACGATCATGATCGGCAACGTGGTCGGCGTGCTCGTCGTGCTCGCGATCCTCGCGATCGTGGTGCGCGGGTTCGCGGAGAACGGCCAGTTCGCCGCCGACCTGTGGACTCCGTTCCTCCACGCCGACGCCTGGACGAACTTCCTGCTACCGGGCCTCGTGAACACGCTCAAGGCCGCCGCGATCGCGATCGTCCTCGCGCTGATCTTCGGACTCGTCTTCGGGCTCGGGCGCCTCGCGTCCAGCCGGACGGTCCGGTGGGTCTCGAGCGTCGTCGTGGAGTTCTTCCGCGCGGTGCCCGTGCTGCTGATGATGATCTTCTTCTCGTTCTTCTTCGCGGTGAACAACGTGTTCCAGAGCGCGTACGTACCGCTCGCGGCCGTCGTGGTCTCGCTCATGCTCTACAACGGGTCCGTGGTCGCGGAGCTGGTGCGCTCCGGCGTGCACGGGCTGCCGCGCGGGCAGCGCGAGGCAGCGCTGGCCGTCGGCCTGAGCTCGGGTCAGTCGCTGCGGACCGTCGAGGTCCCGCAGGCCCTGTCGGCGATGCTCCCGGCGCTCCTCAGCCAGCTCGTCGTCGTGCTCAAGGACTCGGCGCTCGGCTACACGATCGGCTACCTCGAGCTGCTGCAGCAGGCACGCCACCTCGGCGCCGCGGACGGCAACATCCTCCAGTCGCTGCTCGTCGCCGCGGTGATCTTCATCATCGTGAACTACCTGCTGACGCTCGTGGCCGGCCGCGCCCGCCGGCGCCGTCGCCGCACCAGCGGCGGCCAGGGCGCCATCGCGGCGACCACCGCCGTGGCCACCGACGTCGGAGTCACCCCCATCACCGGACTCGGCGAGGGTGGCCGCATCTGACCGCTCCGCCCCGCGCTCAGCGCAGCACGCAGCGGTCCAGCGCCCTCGGGCGCAGCGGGCCGGCACGACGGACCGCCCGCACATCGGTCCCCATGCCCCCACGCGGGGTACCCGCGAAGTGGTCCCCTCACACGGAGTACCCGTGAAGTAGGCCGCCCACGCGGGGTACCCCGCGAGGTATACCGGCGGCCGGTTCTCCGGCGTGAAGGTGCGCCCGACGACAGGGCGAACCCGGAGCGGACGCAACGCCGTTCGCGGGCGACGGCGGAGCGAACCGCGGCCGGTCGAGCGGACGCAGGCGAACCGACGGCCGAGCGGGCGGGTGCGGAGAGGTGGTGAAGGGCGTCAAGGAGTGCGCACGGCCCCCAGGGCCGAAGCACGACAGCCCGAACCACCTCGCCGCACCCACCCGCGCACCCAACCACGCGGGCGTCGCCGTCCCACCGGACCCGACCACGCGGGCGTCGCCGTCCCGCCAACGCGAGCGTCACCGTCCGCGAGAACCGTCAGTCGGACCAGGCGTCCACGTCGTCGCGCGACGCCAGCTCGTCCCGTTCGGCGCCCAGCTCGGCGCTGATCGCGGCGAGCGCGGGACCAGGCGCGTAGCCCTTGCGGGCGAGCACCCCCATGACGCGCCGGACGCGCACGTCACGCTCGAGCCCTGCGGTGCGCGCGAGGCGCTTGCGCACGAGCTCGCGCAGCGCGGCGTCCTCGGCGTCGTCGTCGATGGTCTCGACGGCGGCGCGGGCGTCGTCGTCCTCGATGCCGCGCCGTCGCAGCTCCGCCGCGATGCCGCGGCGGGACAAGGATCGCTCGGCGAGCTGGCTGCGGGCGATCATCCCGGCGAGCTCGGCGTCGTCGAGCAGCCCGACATCGGTGAGGCGCTCGACGAGCTCCTCGACGACGTCGTCGGCGTAACCGCGCCGACGAAGCCCGTCGGCGATCTGGCGGCGTGTGCGGGGAGCGCCCGTGAGCATGCGCAGAGCGACGGCCCGGGCCGCCTCGAGCTGCTCGTCACGCGAAGCAGGGGCGTGCTTCGCGTCCGTCTGCGCTCGAGGGGCCCGGGCCCGAACCTCGTCACGTGCGGACGAGGCCGTGTCGCGGCGGCGCGCGCCGCCGCGAGACGTGTTGGACCGGCCTGAGGGGAAGGTCATGGCCGGGTCCGTCAGAACGGTGCCGCCGCGCCCTTCGCGGCCGCGGCCTTGGGGGCCACGGCCTCGGTCGCGCCGCCCGCCTCCTCGGCGGGCGCGTCGACGCGGGCGCCGACACCGAGCTTCTCCTTGATCTTCTTCTCGAGCTCGTTCGCCAGGTCGGGGTTGTCGCGCAGGAACGAGCGCGCGTTCTCCTTGCCCTGGCCGAGCTGGTCGCCGTCGTACGTGAACCAGGAGCCGGACTTGCGCACGAAGCCGTGCTCCACCCCCATGTCGATGAGCCCGCCCTCGCGGGAGATCCCCACCCCGTAGAGGATGTCGAACTCCGCCTGCTTGAACGGCGGCGCCATCTTGTTCTTGACGACCTTGACGCGCGTGCGGTTGCCGACCGCGTCGGTGCCCTCCTTGAGGGTCTCGATGCGGCGGATGTCGAGGCGGACCGACGCGTAGAACTTGAGCGCCTTGCCGCCGGTCGTCGTCTCGGGCGACCCGAAGAAGACGCCGATCTTCTCGCGGAGCTGGTTGATGAAGATCGCCGTGGTGCCCGACGCGTTGAGCGCGCCGGTGATCTTGCGCAGCGCCTGGGACATGAGGCGGGCCTGGAGGCCGACGTGGCTGTCACCCATCTCGCCCTCGATCTCGGCCTTGGGCACGAGCGCCGCGACCGAGTCGATGACGATGATGTCGAGGGCGCCGGAGCGGATCAGCATGTCGGCGATCTCGAGCGCCTGCTCCCCCGTGTCCGGCTGCGAGACGAGCAGCGCGTCGGTGTCGACGCCGAGCTTCTTGGCGTACTCCGGGTCGAGCGCGTGCTCGGCGTCGATGAACGCCGCGATGCCGCCGGCCCGCTGGGCGCTGGCCACCGCGTGCAGCGCGACGGTCGTCTTGCCGGAGGACTCGGGGCCGTAGACCTCGATCACGCGGCCGCGCGGGAGCCCGCCGATGCCGAGCGCCACATCGAGCGCGATGGAGCCGGTCGGGATGACGTCGACAGGGGCACGGCCCTCCTCACCGAGGCGCATCACCGAGCCCTTGCCGAAGTTTCGGTCGATCTGGGCGAGGGCGGCCTCGAGCGCCTTCTCGCGATCTGCTGGTGCGGGCATGTCAGCCACCTTTGCGCTTTTCGCGCCCGTGCGGCGCGTGTTCGTCGTTGCCATCGGTGAAGACGCTACGTGCGGCCACCGACATCGTCCCCGGCCGATCTCCCGGCTGTGTACGACGCCCCGTGGTCGCGAGGATGTGGACCACCCTACCCGAACAGGTGTTCGATCGGCGGCAGGTCGCCCCGACACGCCGGGGCCGGCGTGTCGCGACCTCCGGCGGCTGCCGTCGACCGCGCTTCCGGGCGAGCGTCGCCGCAGGTCAGCGACGGAGCCCGGGCACCTCGGCGCTCTCGCCCGGCGCGAGGACCACGGCGCGCGTGCCGGGAGCGTGGAGCGCGACCTCGTGCGCGAACAGCGCTCCGGGGCGATCCATCCACCCCGGCGGCACGTGCCGCCCGCCGGGCGCGTGCAGGGTCCCCCAGTGCACGGGCACGGCGACGCCCGCACCGACCAACGCGCACAGCTCGGCGGCCTGCAGCGGCCCGAGGTGCCCGCCCGACAGCCGCGGCCCCCAGCCCGAGACCGGGGCCAGCACCACGTCGGGCGACCGGCCCGCGAGCACGGGCACGCCGGCGAGCTCCGGTGCGAGCTCGGTGTCGCCCACGGCCCACACCGCGAGCTCGTCGCCCGGGGTCCCGCCGTCGAGCAGGAGCAGGTGCCCGTTGGCCGCGTTCGGCCGGTGCGGCATGGGGCGGTGCCCGTGCACCGCGGGCGTCAGCCGCACGCGTGCGCCCGGCGCGACCTCGACCACCTCGTCCGGCCCGAGCCCGATCGCGCCGCGGATGCCGTGCGAGCGCAGCCAGCGCGCGTTCGACGGCGCCGTGAGGACGGGGACGTCGCCCAGCAGCCGTAAGGAGCCGAGCTCGGCATGGTCGTGGTGGAGGTGCGAGAGCAGCACGGCGTCGACGTCGTGCCAGACGTCCGCGGGGCGCCCCCCGCGCCTCCGCAGCACGCCGGCGTGACGGTGGAGCAGCGGGTCGGTGAGCACCCGGACGCCGTCCCGCTCGAGCAGCACCGTGGAGTGTCCGAGCCACGTGACGGTCAGCGCGGTCACGACGGCGTGCCCTCTCGGGCGCCCTCGGCCCGCTCCCCCGTCGGCTCCTGCTCGGCGGGGTCGGCCGGCGCGACGGCCGCTCCGGGGCCGAGGCCGAGCGCGCCCAGCCAGGCGACGAGCTGGCGGTGCACCGCGTCGGCGCCCACGAGCCGGCGACCGTCGGCCGGCCCGGCCCGCAGCGCGTCGTCGACCTCCCACGCGGCCGGGTGGACCAGCACCGCCTGGTTCTGCTCGCCGCCGAGCCCGCCGTGCGACCCGACGAGACCTTCGAACGGGTGCACGAGCCCCGCGTCGTCGACCGACGACACGACCAGCAGGTCGGCCGCCGACTCGAGCCCGGCGGCGCGTGCCAGGTCGGCCGCGGCCCGCGGCCCGTACACCGCGGTCGGGTCCTCCCCCTCGACCGCGCCCGTGACCAGGTGCCGCAGGCCGTGCGCGCCGAGCGCGACCGGGTGGCCGTCGTCGTCGCGACCCACGACGACGCCCACGCCCGGGTGCGCCGCCAGCCCGGGCACGAGGTCCGGCCAGCGCTCGACGAGGCGCGAGAGCCGCAGCGGCTCGTCCGCCCTGGTCACCCACACGCCCGCGAAGTTCCCGGACGCGGCGACGACGAGCTCCTGGTCGGTCGCGAGGCCCGGACCCTCGTCGGCCCGCGCGGTCCGGTCGCCCGCGGCGCGCCCCGTCTCGGGCCCGACGGCGTCGTGCCCGCGGGCCGTCCCGGACAGCGCGCGCAGCGCCTCGGCGACCTCGTGCCACTGCTCGCCGCGCTCGCCGCGTGCCTGGGCGGTGGCGACGTCGCGCCGGGGGCCCCGGCGCTCGTCGTCGGACGGGGCGGGCCAGGGGTCGGTGCCGGTGAGCCGGCGCACGAGCGACTCGAGCGTGAACCCGTAGGTCTTCGCGAACGGCTCGCCGAGCGACTGGCCGTGGTCGGAGAGCACGACGACGTCGTAGGGTCGCGCGGTCTGCCGCCCGAGCTGCTCGAGGAGCCCGACGACGCGGTCGAGGCCCTCGAGCGAGCGCAGCGACTCGGGGCGGAGCGGCCCGGCGTGGTGGGCGACCTCGTCGTGGTCGACGAAGTCCACGAAGATCACGGGCGCGCCCTCGACCATCTGCTCGGCGACGAGCGAGGTGTTGAGGTCGCGCAGCAGCACGTTGGTGATGGCACGCAGGGCCGGGTAGGCGCCGAGGCGGGAGACCCGTGGCTCGACGCGCCGCGCCGTCTGCTGCCAGCCCTGGTAGAGCTCCTTGACGAGCTCGCCGACCGTCAGCAGCAGCGCGCGGGCCAGCACGAACGGGCTCGAGCAGAACTCGACGAACGTCGCGCCGGGTCCGAGCCCGCGGCGCGCGCGGCTCACGACGAGCAGGTTCGTCGCCGCCCCACCGCTGAACATCGTCGACACGGCCGCCCCGCCGCCGGCGAGCAGCCCCGGGCCGGCCTCGGCGAGCCGCTCCTCGAGTAGCGCGGCGTCACGCGGGTGGTTGGTGACGAGGAGGCGGTCGAGCTCGCGGTCCCACCACCGGAACGCGGGGACGCGGTCCGCGGCGCCGTGCAGCAGTCCGGCCTGGCTCGCGGGCGTCGTCGAAGGGACCTGCGCCCACCACGGCTCGAGCCGGTGCGTGCCGTCCCGCAGCCAGCGCGTCAGCGTGGGCGCGAGCCCCGCCTGGACGGCGAACTCGAGCGTGCCCTGCGCGAGCCCGTCGAGCTGGACGACCAGGACGCCCCGCTCGCCGTCCGGCGGCGGCGCGGCGGAACCGGCGGCGCCCGCGCGGTGGGCGGCCCGCGCGCGTCGCCGGGCGCCCCGGCGCGCCCGACGACGCAGGTCGCCGAGCACGTAGTCGTTGTCCCGCAGGCCGAGGAGCCAGCGCCCGACCGCCATCACGACGGCGGCGACCACGAGGACCGGGACGACGTCCGTGCCGTGGGAGAGGTGCAGCCCCGGCACGTGCACGAGAGCCGCCCACGCGATCAGGACCTGCGCGGCGAGCCCGAGGAGCAGGGCGGCGAGCGGCCCGAACCGTGCGGCGAGCAGGCGCAGCGCCGGGCGGACCAGCGCGTCCCCGACCGTCACGATCAGCCCCACCAGGAGGACCGACCACGGCTCGGACACCGACACGCCCGGCACGACGAGCAGCGCGACCGCGAGGCCCGCCGTCGTCGCGACGAGCGACCAGACCGACTCGCGCAGGTCGGCGACGCGGGACGCCCGGTCCCGGCTCGCCTGCGCGGCCGCGAGGTCCATCAGCGCGCCGGGGGTGCCGGACGGCGCCGGTCGGAGCCCCAGCGCCGGGCGTCGGGCACCTCCATGGCGTCGCACAGCGCGTGCCAGACGACGCGCGGATCGACGCCGTCGTCGAGCGCCTGGACGGCGGTGCGCGAGCCCAGCTCGGTGAGGACCTGGACGTCCGCGAGCGTCCGCCCGTAGGCGTCACCGAACACGTCGTCCACCAGGGACCAGAACTCGCTGTAGCGCACGGCACCAGCCTGCCACGAGCCGCCCACCCGGGGCGGGTGTGGGCGCGCCCGACCACAATGGGACGGTGCCCCGCTCACCCTCCGCTCCTGGCCCCGCGGGCCTCGGCCGCTTCGGCGCGTCGACGCGCGACTGGTTCGCGGGCGCGTTCGAGGCGCCGACGGCGGCGCAGACCGGAGCGTGGGACGCGATCGGCAGCGACCGGCACGCGCTCGTGGTCGCGCCCACCGGCTCCGGCAAGACGCTCGCCGCGTTCCTGTGGTCGATCGACCGGCTCGTGGGGGCCACGGACCCGGAGCCCGAGCCTGCCCGCCGCTGCCGGGTCGTGTACGTGTCCCCGCTCAAGGCGCTCGCGGCGGACGTCGAGCGGAACCTGCGCTCGCCGCTGACGGGCATCCGGCAGGCGGCAGCCCGCCGCGGCGAGGCGGTGCGCGAGGTCCGGGTCGGGCTGCGCACGGGCGACACGCCGGCCCGCGAGCGGCGCACGTTCGCCACGGCCCCGCCCGACGTGCTGGTGACGACGCCCGAGTCGCTGTTCCTCGTGCTGACGTCGGGCGCCCGGGACGGCCTGGCGGGCGTGGAGACGGTGATCGTCGACGAGATCCACGCGCTCGCCGGGACCAAGCGCGGCGCGCACCTCGCCCTGACGCTCGAGCGGCTCGACGCGCTCCTGGAGCGCCCGGCACAGCGGATCGGGCTGTCGGCGACGGTGCGGCCCGTGGACGCGGTCGCGGCGTTCCTCGCGGGGTCGCGAACGGATGCGGACGGAGGCCGGGACGTCGTCGTCGTGCAGCCGCCCGCGAGCAAGCGCCTGCGGATCGACGTCGAGGTGCCGGTGCCGGACCTCGCCGACCTGCGCGCGACGCCGCTCGCGGTGCCGGCGGGCGCGGGCGGGGGCCTCCCGCCGCTGCCCGAGGGCGAGCCGGACCTGTCGGGCCCTGCCGCCGTGCCGCTCCCGCTGCCCGGCGACGCCGGCGGACCGGGCGGGGGCACGGCGCCGAGGGCCTCGATCTGGCCGCACGTCGAGGAGCGGATCGTCGACCTGGTCGCCGCGGACACCGGCGCGGACGAGGTCGCGCACCACGCGGCGGGCCGGGTGCAGCGCTCGACGCTCGTCTTCACGAACTCGCGCCGGGGCGCGGAGCGGCTGACCGCGCGCCTCAACGAGCTGTGGGCCGAGCGGCAGGGCGAGGAGGTCCTCGACCCCGGCACCGTGCGCGCGGCGCAGGTCCAGGCGCAGTCGGGCGCGAGCGCAGGCATCGAGCCGGTCGTCGCGCGCGCCCACCACGGGTCGATGAGCCGCGCGGAGCGCACCCGGACGGAGACCGAGCTCAAGGAGGGCCGGCTGCCCGCGGTCGTGGCCACCAGCTCGCTCGAGCTCGGCATCGACATGGGCGCGATCGACCTCGTCGTGCAGGTCGGCTCGCCGCCCAGCGTCGCGAGCGGGCTGCAGCGGCTGGGGCGCGCGGGGCACCAGGTGGGTGCCGAGTCGCACGGGGTGATCTTCCCGACGTTCCGTGGCGACCTCGTCCCGGCGACGGTGGTGGCGCAGCGCATGCTCGCGGGCGAGATCGAGCAGGTGCACGTGCTGCGCAACCCGCTCGACGTGCTCGCGCAGCAGGTCGTGGCGATGGTCGCGATGGACGAGTGGACGGTCGACGACCTCGCCGCGGTGGTCCGCCGCGCTCTGCCCTTCGAGCACCTCACGGACGGCGCGCTCACCGCGGTCCTCGACATGCTCGCCGGGCGCTACCCGAGCGAGGAGTTCGCGGAGCTGCGGGCGCGCGTCGTGTGGGACCGCGCGTC
Source organism: Luteimicrobium sp. NPDC057192 (assembly GCF_042670205.1). Classification (NCBI taxonomy): domain Bacteria; kingdom Bacillati; phylum Actinomycetota; class Actinomycetes; order Micrococcales; genus Luteimicrobium; species Luteimicrobium sp. NPDC057192. The sequence continues at coordinate 24,679 of NZ_JBHUWD010000026.1, forward strand.
GGGCACCCTCACGGCACGGCCGGGGGCCGGGCGGCTCGCGGTCACGAGCGGCGGCACCATCCCGGACCGCGGGATGTACGGGGTGTTCCTCGTGGGGTCGGGCGACGACCCGACGGTCGAGGAGCTCGGCGACCCCGTGACCGGACCGTCCGGGCCGCGCGGCGGCACCGGTCGGGCCCCCCGCCGCGTGGGCGAGCTCGACGAGGAGATGGTCTACGAGTCGCGTGTCGGCGACACGTTCACGCTCGGCTCGAGCACGTGGCGCATCGAGGAGATCACCCCCGACCGGGTGCTCGTCTCCCCCGCACCCGGGCTGCCGGGGCGGCTGCCGTTCTGGAAGGGCGACTCCCCCGGGCGCCCGGCCGAGCTCGGCGCGGCGATCGGCGCGTGGGTGCGCGAGACGTCCGGGACCGCGGCGGGCGACCCGGACGCGGCGCACGCGCGCCTGCGCGACGCCGGCCTCGACGGCTGGGCGGCGGACAACCTGCTCGCCTACCTCGCCGACCAGCGCACCGCGACGGGTGCCGTGCCCGACGACCGGACCGTCGTCGTCGAGCGGTTCCGCGACGAGCTGGGCGACTGGCGGGTCGTGCTGCACTCACCCTACGGAGCACGCGTGCACGCGCCGTGGGCGCTCGTCGTGGCGCGGCGGCTGCGCGAGCGCCTCGGCGTCGACGTCGCCGCCATGCACTCCGACGACGGCATCGTCCTGCGCCTGCCGGACGTCGAAGGCGCGGTGGCTGGGTTCGATCTGCCCGGCGACGGGCTCGGCGGCCTCGACGGGTCGGGCGACGCCGTCGCGTACGGCGGTTCCTCGGTCACCCTCGAGGACCTGCTCCTCGAGCCCGACGAGGTCGTCGAGGAGGTCCGTGACGCGCTCGGAGGGTCGGTGCTGTTCGCGGCGCGGTTCCGCGAGGCCGCGGCCCGCGCCCTGCTGCTGCCGCGCCGTCGGCCCGACAAGCGCCAGCCCTTGTGGCAGCAACGGCAGCGCTCGGCCCAGCTGCTGTCCGTCGCCTCGGGGTACCCGCAGTTCCCGATCGTGCTCGAGGCTGCCCGCGAGTGCCTCCAGGACGACTTCGACACCGCGGCGCTGGCCGACCTCATGCGCGCGGTGCAGGGCCGCCGGGTGCGCGTCGTCGAGGTGACGACGCAGACGCCGTCGCCGTTCGCGCAGTCGCTGCTGTTCGGCTACACCGCCCAGTTCCTGTACGACGGCGACGCCCCGCTCGCGGAGCGCCGCGCGGCCGCGCTCGCGCTCGACCCGGCGCTGCTGTCCGAGCTGCTCGGAGGCGACGGCACGAGCCAGCTCGCGGACCTGCTCGACCCCGAGCAGGTCGAGCGGACCGAGGCGGAGCTGCAGGCCCTCGCCCCGAACCGTCAGGCCCGCGACGCCGAGGGCCTGTGGGACGTGCTGCGGCGGTTGGGACCGCTCCCGACTGCTGCGCTCGTCGAGCGGACGCGCCCGGACGGCCAGGCCGAGGCACCGGCCTGGCTGGCCGGTCTCGAGGCGGCCCGCCGCGTCATGCGGGTGCGCGTCGCAGGGGCGCCGGACGGCTCGCAGGACCAGTGGGCCGTCGTCGAGGACGCGGCACGGCTGCGGGACGGGCTGGGCGTCGCGCTCCCGGTCGGCCTGCCCGAGGTGTTCCTCGAGCCGGTCCCGGACCCGCTGGGCGACCTCGTGCGCCGGCACGCCCGCACGCACGGACCGTTCCCCGCCGCCGACGTCGCGACCCGATTCGGCGTCGCGCGCGCCGTCGCGACGGAGGTGCTCGTGCGCCTCACCGGCGCGGGCACGCTGGTGCGCGGGCGCCTCCGGCCGCCCTCGCTCGGCGGGGTGGGTGACGAGTTCTGCGACGCCGACGTGCTGCGGACCCTGCGGCGGCGGTCGCTGGCGGCGCTGCGGGCCGAGGTCGAACCGGTGCCGGGAGGCGCGCTCGGGCTGTTCCTCCCGGCGTGGCAGGGGGTCACCGGAGGCGCCGGGGCGGTCGGCGGACCGTCGACGGGCGCGCTGCGCGGGGTGGACGGCCTGCTGCGCGTCGTCGAACAGCTCTCCGGCGCCGCGGTCCCCGCGAGCGCGCTCGAGACGCTCGTCCTCCCGGCACGGGTCCGCGACTACGCACCCGCGCTCCTCGACGAGCTGACCACGTCGGGCGAGGTGCTGTGGTGCGGGCACGCGGCGCTGCCGGGCTCGGGCGGCGGCGACGGGCTCGTGAGCCTGCACCTCGCCGAGACCGCTCACCTCACGCTGCCCGCCGTCGCCGCGCTCGACGACACGGGCGCGGGGACGCCGCTGCACCTCGCGGTCCTCGAGGTGCTCGAGCACGCCGGCGGCCTGTTCCTCGGGCGCGTCGCGGAGCTCGTCGAGGCGTCTCAGAACGAGGTCCTGGAGGCCTTGTGGGACCTGGTGTGGGCCGGGCGGGTCACCAACGACGGGCTCGGGGCGCTCCGCTCGCGCCTCGGTCCCGCGGGCGGCACCCACCGGGCTCCCCGCACCGCGGGCCGGGCCCGCCCGGTCCGGCGCGCCGGGCTCGGTGCGCTCGGCCTGGGCCGCCCGCCCGGCGCGCGCGCCGCCGCGGAGCTGCGAGGCGGCGGCGGGCGCTGGGCCGCGCTGCCCGGCCGCGAACCGGATCCCACCCGCCGGACGACGGCGCTCGCCTCGGTCCTGCTCGACCGGTACGGCGTCCTCACGCGGGGCGTGGCGAGCGCCGAGGGCGTCGTCGACTACTTCCGCGGCGTCTACCGCGTCCTGGCCGAGCAGGAGTCGCTGGGACGGGTGCGTCGCGGGTACTTCGTCGAGCACCTCGGCGGCTCGCAGTTCGCGGTGCCCGGCGCCGTCGACGCGCTGCGGTCGCACGCCACGGACCTGGAAGGCCTTGCCGAGCACCCCGAGCGGGCGCGTCCGCTCCTGCTCGCCGCGACCGACCCCGCCAACCCGTACGGCGCGGCGCTCCCGTGGCCCGAGACGCAGTCCGCTGCCTCGGCACCCGTCGACGCGAACGGGCGGCGGGCCGGCGGGGCGCGCCCGGGGCGCAAGGCGGGCGCCGTCGTCGTGCTCGTGGGCGGGGCGCTCGTCGCGTACGTCGAGCGTGGCGGGCGGTCGGCCCTGACGTTCACGGCCGACGAGACGGCCCTCGCGGTCGCGGCCCGGGAGCTCGGCGCCGCCGTGGGCGACGGCCGGCTCGGGCGGCTGACGGTCGTGCGGCTCGACGGCGCGCCCGCGCTCGACGCCGTCGCGTCCGGCAGCGGGACCACGCCCGCGGCCCGCGCGCTCCTCGCCGCGGGGTTCGCGCCCACGCCGGGCGGGTTGCGTCGTACAGCGGGACGGGGGCCGGGTGCCCGAGGGTGACGTCGTCCTGCTCACGGCCCGGCGGCTCGACGCCGCCCTGCGCGGGCGCCCGCTCGACCGCGCCGACCTGCGGTGGCCGACGGCGTTCGAGGTCGACCTCGTGGGCCGGACCGTGCGCGAGGTCGCGACCTACGGCAAGCACCTGCTGACCCGGTTCGACGACGGCCGCACGCTCCGCACGCACCTGCGGATGGACGGCACGTGGCGCATCGCCCGGACCGGGACGCCGCAGGCGCGGGCGCGCGACCCCCGGGTGCGGGCGGTGCTGGGGAACACGACGTGGACGTGCGTCGGGACGGATCTCGGGATGCTCGACGTGGTCCGGACCCGCGACGAGCGCACGCTCCTCGGCGACCTCGGCCCCGACCTGCTCGCCGACGGCTTCGACGTGGCCGCGCCCGGTCACGGGACCGGGCGCAGCGCGGGCGTCGACGTGGCGACCGAGCGGATCCTCGCCGCCGACGCCGCGGGCGGCTTCCGCCACGAGCACGACCCCGGCGAGGGCGCGCCGCTCGCCGAGCTGCTCCTCAGCCAGCGGGGGGTCGCCGGGATCGGCACGATCTACGCGGCGGAGACCCTTTTCGCGCACCGGCTGTGGCCCTGGGCCTCGGCCCGCGCCGTCGGGCCGGGCGTCGTCCGCGACCTCCTGCTGACCGCGCGCCGGCTCGAGCTGGCGGCCGTCGCGACGGGCCCCCAGGCGCAGGAGCGGTACGTCCACGGACGCGAAGGACGGCCGTGCCGCGTGTGCGGCACGACCGTCCAGGTGGGAGTCGCGAACCGGCCGCCGTACGAGCGGCCGGTGTTCTGGTGCCCGGTCTGCCAGGCGCCCGGTCAGCCGACCGGGGCGAGGTCCTCCGGGGCGCCGTAGCAGGCGCGGGAGGCGTCGGACAGGAGCTCGCGGACCAGGTCGTCGCGCTCCTCGGCCCGGCCGGCGGGCGTCGTGAGCGCGGACATCGTGAGGTCCGCGGGAACGGTGTCGGGGATGGAGAAGCCCTCGGCGACGGCCACGCGGTCGCTGACCTCGCGCAGCACGAGCCACAGGGGCACGTCGAGCGCGTCGCAGATCGACGCGAGGAGCTCGGACGAGGCCTCCTTCTGTCCGCGCTCGACCTCGCTGAGGTAACCCAGCGAGACCCGTGCGTCGGAGGAGACCTCACGCAGGGTACGGCCCTGACGCTGCCGGACGTCGCGGAGGACGTCACCGATCTCACGGCGGAGAACGATCATCGGGCGGCCCCCTCTCGTCTGGTGCCCGTGCGACCCGGAGATGACGCTCACCGGGGTGACCGGGCGGCCCTTCGGCCTGTTGCTGCTCATCGGCCTTTTACTGATCACGGCCAATCTAACGCACGGGGCTGCCACCTTGTTCCGCGAACACGGGGCGCTCACGGTTTTCCCCCGCTCCCCGCTACGCCCGGGGCGAAATCTCCGGCCCGCCGGCCCCGACACCGCCGGGCTCGCGCAGCACGTCGAGCGCGAGGGTGAGCGCCGCGTCGACGGCGGAGGCCCGCACCGCGGCCCGCCCGCCGTCGAGGTGGAGCTCGCGCACCACGGTCGACCCGGGCGCGACGACGGCCACGAACACCAGACCGGGCGCGTGCCCGTCCTGCGGGTCCGGCCCGGCGACCCCGGTCGTCGCGACCCCGACGTCCGAACCGGTCGCGCGCCGCACCCCGGCGGCCATGGCGAGCGCCGTCGGGCCGGCGACGGGGCCGAGCCGGCTCAGGAGCTCGCCGTCGACGCCGAGCAGCCGCGCCTTGAGGTCCGTCGCGTACGCGACGACACCGCCGCGCAGCACGGCGGACGCGCCGGGGACCTCGACGAGCGCGCTGGTGAGGGCGCCGCCCGTGAGCGACTCCGCGACCCCGAGCGTCCAGCCCTGCGCGCGGCACAGCTCGAGGACGCGCGCCGCGTCCGGTCGGCCCGCGCTCACGCGCCCGTCCCCTGCGCGCCGGTGCCCTTCGCGTCCCGGTCGCGGTGCGCGCGCCGGACCCCGAGCAGGTAGTCGAGGCCCGTGACCACCGTGAGCACGATCGCGACCACCATGAAGCACCACGCGACGACCGTGACCGCGTACGGGAGGTGGTCGAGGGGCGCCACGAACAGCCCGATGGCGACCGTCTGCACGAAGGTCTTGATCTTGCCGCCGCGGGACGCGGGGATCACGCCCTCGTCGATCACGACGAGCCGCATCACGGTGATCCCGACCTCGCGCACGAGGATGACGATCGTGACCCACCACGGCACGTCGCCGAGGACCGAGAGCGTGACGAGCGCGCCGCCCATGAGCGCCTTGTCGGCGATCGGGTCGAGGAGCTTGCCGAGCTCGGTGACCAGCCCGCGCGAGCGGGCGATCTGACCGTCGACCCGGTCGGTGAGCGCCGCGAGCCCGAAGAGGACGAACGCCGCCCACCGCCAGCCGGGGTGGTCACCCGGCCCCGAGCCGCCCTGGACGAGCAGGACGATGAAGACCGGGACGAGCAGGATCCGCACGACGGTGATGGCGTTCGCCACGTTCCACTGCGCACGCACCGAGTTGCTCACCCGGACAGCCTAGGCGAGCGGCGGCTCCCGGCCGTGCAGGCGTCCGGGGCGGCTGGGATCCGGGCGTTTCACGCAGGTAGAGTCTCCGGGTGCCCCGACATGTGCGACGCGCCCCCTCTCGCACCGGACAGCGTTTTCTCGCCGGTTCCGTCGCCGTCATGGCGACCGTGGTCCTCGTGACCCTGGCCCTCTCCGCCCACGGGGGCGACACGCACGACCCGCTCGGGTTCATGACGCCGACGCCGTCGTCGACGCCCACCCCGAGCGCGACTCCGACGCCCACGCCCACCCCGCAGGACGCGGTCTTCACGATCCTCGGCGCGGGCGACGTGCTGCCGCACAACGACGTGGTCAAGGACGCGAAGACCAAGGACGGCACGTACGACTTCACGACCGAGCTGTCCGGCCTCGACGCGTGGGTCCAGGGCGCGGACCTCGCCCTGTGCCACATGGAGGTGCCGGTCGCGCCGCCCGGCACCGCCATCACCACCTACCCCAGCTTCGGCGCCCCGGCCTCCCTCGTGAAGGACCTCGCCGACCAGGGCTGGGACGGCTGCTCCAACGCGTCCAACCACGCGATGGACCGCGGCTTCGAGGGACTCGAGGCCACGCTCGCCGCCTTCGACGCGAACCACCTCGGCCACGCCGGGACCGGCCGCACCACGAAGGAGGTCGCCGCCCCGCAGCTCTACCGGCTCACGCGGGACGGGCAGACGATCACCGTGGCCCACCTGTCCGCGACCTTCGGCCTGAACAACCTCGCGCAGCCCGGCGGCAAGAGGTGGGCGGTCGAGATCATCGACACCGCCAAGCTCGTGGCGCAGGCCAAGGCAGCGCGCAAGGCCGGCGCGGACGTCGTCGTCGCCTCGATCCACGACGGCACCGAGTACGACGCCGCCCCGACGGCCGACCAGAAGAAGGTCATGTCGGCGCTCGCGAGGTCGGGCCAGATCGACGCCGTGCTCGGTGCGCACGCCCACGTCCCGCAGCCCGTCGCCAAGCTGTCCGGCGGCGTCGGCGGACGCGGCATGTGGGTCGCCTACGGGATGGGCAACATGCTCTCCAACCAGGACTCCGACTGCTGCGTCGCCCAGACCGACTCCGGGCTCCTCGTCACGGTCACCGTGACCAAGCCGATCGGCGGCGCGGCCCGCGTGACCGGCTTTGAGTGGACGCCGGTCACGGTCGACCGCACGGGCGGTCACCGGGTCTACGCGATCCCCGACGTGCTGCGCCGCAAGAGCGGCGTCGGCAAGCTCTCGCACGCCGAGCTCGTCGCGCGCCTCTCGCGCGTCAAGGAGGCGGTCGGCACGGCCGCCCCGGAGCGCACGACGCCGCCCACCTCGACCGGCCCCGCGCCCGTCGTCGTCGCGCACGTGGGCGCCCCGAAGCCGAAGAGCTGAGCCTCGCGCCGGCCGTCCGAGGACACGGCCGCCGGGTCGAAACGCCCGCACGAAGTACCCCGGCGGCCCGCATACCTCACGAAGTACCCCGGCGGCCCGCATACCTCACGAAGTACCCCGGCCGCCCGCATACCTCACGAAGTACCCCGGCATCCGGGGTACTTCGGCGCGAGGGTGCGCCCGAGGGCGCAGGCCCCACCCGAGAAGGCGAGGTGACGGTCGAGCGGGTGGGTGCGGGGGGTTGGGTGCGGGGGGTTGGTGACGGGCGTCCTCGAGTGCCCACCGCCCGGGCCGAAGCACGACAGCCCGAACCAGCTCGCCGCACCGACCCGCGAACGACCACGCGGCATCACGCGCGGCGAGCCACAGCGTGGAGAACCGCGCGTCCTTCAGCCGCGTCCCGTGAGCGACCAGGCGTCGGTGTCGTCGTCCGAGGAGTCGTCCGCGCCGTCGTCGTACTCCCGGGCGACGGGCGGCCGCGACGCCTCGACCGCGTCCACGGGGCCGTCGTCGCCGGCCTGGTCGTAGACGCCGGGCGCGGGCTCGCCGCGCAGCATCGCGAGCGCGGCCGGCAGCCCCTCGGGCGTGACGAGCACGGCCCGCGCCTTCGACCCCTCCGACGGGCCGACGATCTCGCGGGACTCGAGCAGGTCCATGAGGCGGCCGGCCTTCGCGAACCCGACGCGCAGCTTGCGCTGGAGCATCGACGTCGAGCCGAACTGGGTGGTCACGACGAGCTCCGCGGCCTGGAGCAGGAGCTCGAGGTCGTCGCCGATGTCCTCGTCGACCTGCTTCTTGGTCGCCGCCGCGGCGGTGACGTCCTGCCGGTACACGGGCTTGAGCTGGGTCTTGACGTGCTCGACGACCGCGTGGACCTCGGACTCGCCCACCCACGCGCCCTGGACGCGCATGGGCTTCGCGGACCCCATCGGGAGGAAGAGGGCGTCACCCTGTCCGATGAGCTTCTCCGCGCCGGGCTGGTCGAGCACGACGCGCGAGTCGGCGAGCGAGCTCGTCGCGAACGCGAGCCGCGACGGCACGTTGGCCTTGATGAGGCCCGTGACGACGTCGACGGACGGGCGCTGCGTCGCGAGGACCAGGTGGATGCCCGCGGCGCGGGCGAGCTGCGTGATGCGCTGGATCGACGCCTCGACATCGCGTGGGGCGACCATCATGAGGTCCGCAAGCTCGTCGACCACCACGAGCAGGTACGGGTAGGGCGCGATCTTCCGCTCCGACCCGGGCAGCGGCTTGACCTTGCCGGCGCGGACAGCGGCGTTGAAGTCGTCGACGTGCTTGTAGCCGAAGAGGGCCAGGTCGTCGTAGCGCGCGTCCATCTCGCGCACGACCCAGTCGAGCGCCTCGGCGGCCTTCTTGGGGTTCGTGATGATCGGCGTGATGAGGTGCGGGATGCCCTCGTAGATCGTCAGCTCGACGCGCTTGGGGTCGACGAGGATCATCCGGACCTGGTCGGGCGTGGCCCGCATGAGGATCGACGTGATCATCGAGTTCACGAACACCGACTTGCCGGCGCCCGTGGCGCCCGCGACGAGGATGTGGGGCATCTTCGCGAGGTTCGCGACGACGTACCCGCCCTCGACGTCCTTGCCGACGCCGATGACCATCGGGTGCTCGGTGCGGCGGGCCGCGCTCGAGCGCAGCACGTCGCCGAGCGAGACGGTCTCGCGGTCCGTGTTGGGGATCTCGATGCCGATCGCCGACTTGCCGGGGATCGGCGACAGGATCCGCACGTCCGCGCTCGCGACCGCGTACGCGATGTTGTTGGACAGCGACGTGATGCGCTCGACCTTGACCTTGGGGCCGACCTCGACCTCGTACCGCGTCACGGTCGGGCCGCGCGTGAACCCGGTGACCTGCGCGTCGACGTCGAACTGCTCGAACACGCCGGTCAGCGACTCGACGACCCGGTCGTTGGCCGCGGAGCGGGTCTTGTGCGGCGGCCCCTTGACGAGCGCGTCCTCGCTCGGGAGCAGGTAGACGGTCTCGCCGTCGAACATGGGCTGCTCGCCCTTGGGCACGGGCCCGTGGTTCGCCGGCGGGGCGGGCGGGGGCGGCGGCACGGTGGCCGCCTCGGCGAGGGCCTCGACGGGCGCCGTGATGGCCTGCGTCGGGGCGTCGTGCAGGTCGACGGGCGGCTTCGCGGCGCCACGGCGACGCTTGGCCGGCTCGGGCCCACGGTCGACCTCCGCGGCCTGCTCGAAGGCCTCGTCGCCCGCGTACCCGGCGAGCCGGGCGGACTCCTCGGCCTCGGCGCGCTCGCGCTCCTTGCGCTGCGCACGGGTCTCGCGCTTCTTCCCGGCCGGGCGCGCGTCGTCGGAGCCGTCGTGGCGCGAGACGCCGTCGGCGAGCTCGAGGCCGTCGTCGGGAGCCCAGGGCTCCTCGTCCCGCTGGGAGCCGGTCAGCAGGTGGTAGGCGGAGCGGAACCGCTCGGGGATCGCGTGCACGGGCGTCGCGGTCACGACGAGCAGCCCGAACAGGCCCAGCAGGACGAAGATCGGCACCGCGAACCAGGGCGTGAGGGCGGTCGCGACGGGCGTCGCGAGGAGGTAGCCGAGCACGCCGCCCGCGTCCCGCACGCCGTCGAAGCCGTCGCGCGGCGCGGGGAGGTCGTCGGCGATCGCGACGAGCGCGCACACGGACGCGACGACGAACACCACCCCGATCGCGACCCGGCCGTTCGCCTGGGCGCGCTCCGGGTGGCGCATGAGCCGCACGGCGAGCCAGAGGAGCAGGACCGGGACGGCGACGCCCACGACGCCGAACGTCCCCGCGACGACCGCGTGGACGCCGTCGCCGAAGCCGCCCGCGATGCCCCACCACTCGCGCGCCGCGACCACGACGGCGAGCGCGACGAGGAAGAACGCGACGCCGTCGCGCCGGTGGGCCGGGTCGAGGTCCTTGGCGCCGTGCGAGATCCCGCGCGTCATGCCGCCGACGCCGTGCGCGACGCCCATCCACACGCTCCGGACCGCGCGCACGGGCCACGCGGGCTGCCGGGACGCAGGACGCCGGGCGGTGGTCCGGCCCTTCGACGCGCTCGACGTCCGCTTGGTCGCAGCCTGCTTCGACGTGCCGCGCGACGTGGACGAGGCGCGTCCCGACGACGTGCCCGTGCGGGCTCGGGGGGGCGCGCCGGTCGCACGCGTCGCCGTCGGGCGTCCGCCTGCCGAACCACGGGATGAGGGCGTACGTGCTGCCATGATGCGCTCCACGCTAGCCGCCGGGTGCGTCAACGCTCGTCAGGCGCGCCGCGACCGGCGAAGGCGCGGTCGTCACCCCCGCAGCAGCCCGACCCCCAGCGTCACGACGCCGACGGCGACGGCCGTCGCGCCGAGCACGAGCAGCACGACGAGGCCGCTCGGCCGCGTCCGGCCGTTCCCGAGCGCCGACAGGAAGAACCCCGCGGGCATGAGCACGGCGCCCACGAGCACCCCCGTAGCGGCGACCCAGCGGACGGGACCGCCGAGCGTGGTCGCCTCGGTGAGCAGCACGCACAGGAGGCCGAGGATCACCAGGACGCCCGCGTGTGCGTGCCCCGCGCGGAAGAACCCGCGCTGGAAGTCGGTCGCGGGGACCTTGCCGGTCGCGACCCGCACGAGGAAGGCTCCCCCGGACTCGATCGTGACGACGGTCAGCAGGACGATGCCGGCAGTGATCCGCGCGGCGTCGGTGAGCTCGAGCACGAGAAACCTCCAGAAGGGCAACGGGTTTACGAACACCGTTATCGAACAACGTTCCAAAACCCGCGTCAACCCCGTACGATCGCCCTGTGCCCCGCCCACGCCTGCACGACGCCGCCCTGCGCACCCGCCTCCTCGAGGTCGCCTCCGAGGTGATCGCGACGAGCGGCGCGTCGGCGCTCACCGTGCGCGACGTCGCCGCGAGGGCCGAGACGTCGGCCTCCGCGGTCTACTCGCTCTTCGGCTCGAAGGAGGCGCTCGTCGAGGCGGTGCGCGCCGAGGCCTTCGACCGGTTCGCCGCCCACCTGGCCCGGGCCCCGCGCACCGCGGACCCCGGAGCCGACCTGCTCGCGCTCGGCCACGCGTACCGCGACAGCGCACTCGCAGACCCGCACTTCTACGCGGTGATGTTCGGTGGGGCGCTCCCCGGCGAGCACGGCGACGAGACGGCGGACGACCCCACGTTCCTGGTCCTGCGGGACGCGGTCACCCGGCTCGGCCCCACGGGGCGGGCGGCGACCGAGGCGGCGCTCGCGCTGTGGGGGCTCGTGCACGGGCTCGTCGGGCTCGAGCTCACGGGGGCCCTGCCGGGCGGGCCGGACGAGCGACGGGCCCGCTACGACCGCGCACTGCGGGCCGCCGGGCCGGCACTGGCGGGGGCCGGGTCCTGACCCGCACCGCACCCCGTGGCACCGCGTGACGGGTCGGCGCCGACCCGCGACGCGTCACACGCCGTCGTCGGCAGGGGCGAGCGCGGCGAGGCCGGCCAGGACTCGTGCGAGGCCGAACCGCCACGCGTGCTCGGGACTGTACGCGGCCTGCTGGGCCTCGCCCGCCGCCGCGCCGACCCGCTGCGCGAGCGGGTGCCGCTCGCCGAGATAGGCCGCGAGGCGCTCGCCCGACGACGCCCACTCCGCCGCCATCCGCTCGGCCGACGCCGCGCCGCGCCGCGCCCGCGCGGCGGACCACGCGAAGTCGAGGACGAACGTGAGCGCGGCGTCACGGTCCACGTCGTCGAGGCCGAGCGGCTCGAGGGCCGCCAGCTCGGCGTCGTACTTCGCGATCGCGCCGGGACCCAGCGCGGTGCGCTGGTCGGTGACGTCGAGGAGCCACCGGTGCCGCGTGCCGAGCGCGAGGTTGGCCTCGGCCACGCGGGTCACGCGGTCGCGCCACGGCCCCGTCGCGTACGACGCCCTCAGCGACGGCGCCGAAGCCGCGGCCGCGAGCACGGCGTCGGCCATGAGCACGAGCAGGTCCTCGTGCGAGCCGACGTACGTGTAGACGGACATGGGAGCGACGCCGACCTCGGCAGCGACGCGTCGCACGGTGACCGCCGGCAGCCCCTCGGCGTCCGCGAGCCCCACGGCGGCGTCGACGACGTCCGACGTCGTCGCGCGGCCGCGCGGGCCGCGGGCCCCGCCCGGGGGCGCGCCCGGGTGGTCGCGCCACAGCAGGTCGATCAGGTCACGCGCCACGGCCCCCACCTCCCGGAATATCCGCGGACCAGTTTACCTTGTACGTCGTACGGTGTTCTGCGTGGACGCCGTGAACCCCACCCACCCGACGGACGGAGCACCCGTGAAGATCAGCGCGACGACCCTCTCCCTCAACGTCCCCGACCCCGAGGCGTCGGCCGCGTTCGCGCGCGACCACCTGGGCTTCGCGACGGCCATGGAGGCCGACGGCTTCGTGTCGCTCCACCACCCGGACAGCGCGCTCGACGTCGTCTTCCTGCGCGTCGGGCTCGAGACGTTCAAGCCCGCGGACATCGCCGGTCCCGCCGGGCAGGGCACGCTCCTCGCCCTCACGGTCGACGACGTCGACGCCGAGTTCGCCCGGATCGCGGCGGCCGGGGCGACGGCGGTCACCACGCCCGAGACCGAGCCGTGGGGCGAGCGGTACTGCCAGTTCCGCGACCCGAACGGCATCGTCTGGCAGCTCGTCGCCTGGGTGTGAGCCGGGCGCAGCGACGCCCGCGAACGCCGAGCGGCGCCGTCGGACCTGCCGACGACGCCGCTCGCGTGGGGTGCGGGGGGCTCAGGCCTCCACGACCACCGGGACGATCATGGGGCGACGACGCAGCTTGGTTCCGGCCCAGCGCCCGACGACGCGGCGCATGACCTGCTGGAGCTGGTAGGTGTCGTTCGCGCCTGACGCGATCGACTCCTCGAGCGCCTTGGAGACCTGCGGCAGGATCCCGTCGAAGACCTTGTCGTCTTCCGCGAGGCCGCGCGCGAGGATCTGCGGGCCGGCGATAACCTTGCCGGTGCCCGAGTCGACGACGGCGAAGACGGACACGAAGCCCTCCTCGCCGAGGATGCGGCGGTCCTTGAGCTCGGCCTCGGTGATCTCGCCGATGCTCGAGCCGTCGACGAACACCAGCCCGCACGGCACAGCCCCCACGACGGACGCCTTGCCGTCCACGAGGTCGACGACGACGCCGTCCTCGGCGAGCACGACGCGCTCCGGCGGGACGCCCGTCTTGACCGCGAGCGCCGCGTTGGCGACGAGGTGACGCACCTCGCCGTGCACGGGCATGACGTTCTTGGGCTTGACGATGTTGTAGCAGTAGAGCAGCTCACCGGCGCCCGAGTGGCCGGACACGTGCACGCGCGCGTTCCCGCTGTGCACGACGCGCGCGCCCAGTCGCGTGAGCCCGTTGATGACCCGGAACACGGCGTTCTCGTTGCCCGGGATCAGCGAGCTGGCGAGGATCACGGTGTCGCCGGGGCCCACGGTGACGCGGTGGTCGTGGTTGGCGATGCGCGAGAGCGCGGCCATCGGCTCGCCCTGCGAGCCGGTGCACATGAGGACGATCTCGTCGTCGCGCAGCTGGTCGACCTGCTTGAGGTCGACCAGCACGCCCTCGGGGACACGCAGGTACCCGAGGTCGGCGGCGATGCCCATGTTCCGGACCATCGAGCGTCCGACGAGCGCGACCTTGCGGCCGTGCGCGTACGCGGCGTCGAGGACCTGCTGCACGCGGTGGACGTGCGAGGAGAACGACGCGACGACGATCCGCTTCTCGCTGGCCGCGAAGACCGAGTCGAGGACCGGTCCGATCTCACGCTCGGGCGTGACGAACCCGGGCACCTCGGCGTTGGTCGAGTCGACCATGAAGAGGTCGACGCCGCGCTCGCCCAGGCGCGCGAACGCGCGCAGGTCGGTGATGCGCCCGTCGAGCGGGAGCTGGTCCATCTTGAAGTCGCCCGTGTGCAGGACGGTGCCCGCACCCGTGGTGACCGCGACGGCGAGCGCGTCGGGGATCGAGTGGTTGACGGCGACGAACTCGCAGCGGAACGCCCCGAGCTGCTCGACCTGCCCCTCCTTCACCGCGAGGGTGACGGGCGTGATGCGGTGCTCCTTGAGCTTCGCCTCGACGAACGCGAGCGTGAGCTGCGATCCGACGAGCGGGATGTCGCGGCGCAGGCGCAGCAGGTAGGGCACGGCGCCGATGTGGTCCTCGTGGCCGTGCGTGAGGACGATCGCCTCGACGTCGTGGAGGCGGTCCTCGATGTACCCGAAGTCGGGCAGGATCAGGTCGACGCCGGGCTGGTTGTCCTCGGGGAAGAGGACGCCGCAGTCGATGATGAGGAGCTTGCCGTCGTACTCGAGGACGGCCATGTTGCGGCCGACCTCGCCGAGGCCGCCGAGCGCGACGATCCGCAGCGCCCCCTTCGCGAGGGGCGGCGGCGGTGCGAGCTCGGTGTGCAGGTGTGTCATCGGGCGACCTCCGGGGCCGGTTCGGGCTGGGCAGTGTTCTGGGGGCGCGCGGCGCTCTGCGCCGTGCGGTCGAAGACGCCGGCCTGCTCGATCGCCGCGCGCACGGCGGCGGCCTCGGCGTCGGTGGCCTGGACGTTGGGCAGGCGCAGGTGGCGGTTGCTGTGGAGGCCGAGCGCCTCGACGGCGGCCTTGGCCATGACGGCCTGCGCACCGGCGCCGTTGAGCGCCTCGACCACGGGGGCGACGCGCCGGGCGATCGCGAGGGCGGCAGCGTGGTCGCCGGCGTCGAACGCGCGGACCGCGTCGGCGTACTCGCGCGCCACGACGTGGGTGCTGACGCCGACGATGCCGCCCGCGCCCACCGAGAGGAACGGCAGGAGCAGGCCGTCGTCGCCGGAGTACCAGGCCCATCCGGTCGCGGCGATGAGCTTGAGCGCGGAGCCCACGTCGCCCGTGGCGTCCTTGGACGCGACGAAGCTCTCGTGCTCGGCGAGCCGCTCGTACGTGGACGGCGCGATCCGCAGGCCGGCGCGGCCCGGGATGTCGTAGACCATGACCGGCAGGTCGGTCGCGTCGGCGACGGCGACCATGTGCTGGTAGAGGCCCTCCTGCGTGGGGCGCGAGTAGTAGGGCGTGACGACGAGGAGCCCGGTCGCGCCCGCGGCGGCTGCCTGCTCGGCCATGCGGACCGCATGGTCGGTGTCGTTGGAGCCGGCGCCCGCGACGACGTGCGCCCGGTCGCCCACGGCCTCCACGACCGCGGCGATCAGGTCCGCCTTCTCCTGCGCGTGCGTCGTCGGGGCCTCGCCGGTGGTCCCGTTGAGGACGAGCCCGTCGTTCCCCTCGTCGACGAGGTGGCGGGCGAGGCTCGCAGCGGCCTCGAGGTCGATCGCGCCGTCCGGCGTCATGGGCGTGACCATCGCGGTCAGGACGACGCCGAACGGTCGGCGCGGCGCGGTGAGCGCGGTGCTGGGGGCCATGGGGCAAACTTACCGCGACGAGGCCCGGGGCCCGTGCTCGGGGGCGGTCCCCGGCCTGCCTACCGGGACGAGCCGTGCCCATACTGGAGAGCAGGTGCCAACCGTCTCGAGGAGGTGGGCGCATGTCCGTCGCCGCACCCGTCCTGCCGCCCGCCGGCTCCCCTCCCCTGCCGCCCGACGTCGCCGCGCACGTACCGACCGGCGTGCTCGTGGGCGGGGCCTGGGGGCCGTCGTCGTCGGGTAAGACGTTCGAGGTCGCCGACCCCGCGACCGAGGAGACGCTCTTCGACGTCGCCGACGGCACGGCCGAGGACGGCGACCGTGCGCTCGGGGCAGCGTGGGACGCCTGGCCGGCCTGGCGTGCCGTCGCACCGCGCGAGCGCTCCGAGCTGCTGCGTGCGGTCTACCGCCGGGTCATGAACCACCGCGAGGACTTCGCGGCGCTCATCACCGCCGAGTGCGGCAAGCCGCTCGCCGAGTCGCGCGCCGAGGTCGACTACGGCGCCGACTTCCTCCGGTGGTTCGCCGAGCAGGCGGTCCGGTTCGAGGGGCTGTACCGGCCTGCGCCGGCCGGCGGCGTCCGGCAACTCGTGTCGCGGCGTCCGGTCGGCCCCGCGCTCCTCGTGACGCCGTGGAACTTCCCCATCGCGATGCTGACGCGCAAGCTCGCCCCGGCGCTCGCGGCCGGGTGCCCCGTGGTGATCAAGCCGGCACGGCTCACCCCGCTCACGACGCTCGCGCTGGCGGAGATCCTGCGCTCCGAGCTCGCCGACCGCGACCTGCCGGTCGGCGTCGTGAACGTCGTCCCGACGTCGTCGGCGTCGACCGTGACCGGGCCGCTGCTCGCCGACCCGCGCCTGCGCAAGCTCTCGTTCACGGGGTCGACCGCGGTCGGGCGGACGCTCCTCGAGGCGGCTGCCGGGCAGGTCCTCAAGGCGTCCATGGAGCTCGGCGGCAACGCGCCGTTCCTCGTCTTCGAGGACGCTGACCTCGACGCGGCCGTCGCGGGGGCGCTCGTCGCGAAGCTCCGCAACACCGGGCAGAGCTGCGTGGCGGCCAACCGCTTCCTCGTGCACGACGCGGTCGCGGACGAGTTCTCCTCCCGGCTCGCCGCCGCCGTCGGGAAGCGCCGGATGGGGCGCGGGACAGAGGACGGCGTCGACGTCGGGCCGCTCATCGAGGCCTCCGCCGTGGAGAAGGTCTCCGGGCTGGTGCAGGACGCCGTCGACGACGGCGCGCGAGTCCTGGCCGGCGGCGAGGCGCCCGCGGGGCGCGGGTACTTCTACGCGCCCACCGTGCTCGGCGACGTCCCCGCGGACGCCGCGATGCTGGGCGAGGAGATCTTCGGGCCCGTCGCACCCGTGACCCGGTTCGGGTCGGACGACGAGGCGCTCGAGCTCGCGAACAGGACCGAGTACGGGCTCGTCGCCTACGCGTACACGCGGGACGTCGGGCGCGCGCTGCGGCTCACCGAGGAGCTCGAGGCCGGGATGATCGGGATCAACCGCGGGCTCGTGTCCGACGCGAGCGCGCCGTTCGGCGGGCTCAAGCAGTCCGGGCTCGGGCGCGAGGGCGGCGAGGCCGGGATCGAGGAGTACCAGGAGACGGTGTACGCGGCCGTCCAGCTCTGAGGTCCAGGGAAGGGCAGGCTCACCTTGCTACGATCGCCCTCCCCGAGAACCAGGAGAGCCCCGTGGCCGACGTCCTCGACCGCCCGACCCCCGACTCCCCCGCCCCGGCCCGCCGCCGCCCGCCCACCATCGGGCTCGGGTACGCGATCTTCGCGTCCCGCTGGCTGCAGGCGCCCCTGTACTTCGGCCTGATCGTCGCGCAGGCCGTCTACGTGTGGCAGTTCCTCAAAGAGCTCTGGCACCTCATCGAAGGCGTCTTCTCCGGCCACGACCCGCTGAGCGAGTCGACGATCATGCTGTCCGTGCTCGGCCTCGTCGACGTCGTGATGATCTCCAACCTGCTCATCATGGTGATCATCGGCGGGTACGAGACCTTCGTGTCGCGCCTCCAGGTGCACGGCCACCCCGACGAGCCCGAGTGGCTCAGCCACGTCAACGCCAACGTGCTCAAGACCAAGCTGGCGATGTCGATCATCGGCATCTCGTCGATCCACCTGCTGCGGACCTTCATCAGCTCCCAGGACTACACGGCCGAGCAGATGATGTGGCAGACGATCATCCACCTCGCGTTCGTGTTCTCCGCGCTCGCGCTCGCCTGGATCGACCGCCTGTCCCTCACGGCCCACCAGCGCGCCGCGAACGCGCGGCTCGGCGACGAGGCGCCCGTCGGCCACTGAGCCGCCGGCGCGGGGCGGCGGCCTGGACCGCAGCCCCGCGCTCGGTAGGCTCAGGCCGTGCCCTCCACCCGCCCGACGACGCCGCCCGACGAGCGCGCCGTCGTCCGGCAGGCGGTGTCGGTGTCCGTCGCGACGGGGCTCTACGGCATCTCGCTCGGCGCGCTCGCCGTCGTCGCGGGCCTGTCCGTGTGGCAGTCCGTCGTGCTCAGCCTCTTCATGTTCTCCGGCGGGTCGCAGTTCGCGCTCGTCGGGATCGTCGGCACGGGGGGCTCGGCCGCCTCGGCGATCGCGACCGCCGGGCTCCTGGGGATCCGCAACGGGTTCTACGGCGTCCAGCTCTCGCCGCTGCTCGCCGTCCGGTCCTGGCGGCGGGTGCTCGCCGCGCACCTGACCATCGACGAGTCCACCGCCGTCGCGACCGCGCAGCCCACCGTGCGGCTCGCGCGCGTCGGCTTCTGGCTCACCGGCGCCGGGGTGTTCGTGCTCTGGAACGTCTTCGTGCTCGCAGGGGCGCTCGCGGGCAACGCGCTCGGAGACCCGAAGCGCTACGGGCTCGACGCCGCCGCGTCCGCCGCGTTCCTGGCCCTGCTCTGGCCGCGGCTGCGGACGGCCCTCGCGCGGTGGGTCGCGGCGGGCGCGGTCGTCGTCGCGGTGGTCCTCACCCCCGCCGTACCGAGCGGCGTGCCCGTGCTCGTCGCGGCCGTGCTGGCCGTCGTCGTCGGCTGGTGGACCGGGCGCGAGCCTGCGCGCCCGGCAACCGCGGACGGGGAGGCCTCATGAGCCCGACGACGATCTGGGTGACCGTCCTCGCCGGGAGCGCGGTGTGCCTGGCGCTCAAGCTCGCGGGGCACGTCGTGCCGGGGACGTGGGCCGCGCACCCGCGCGTCGCGCGGACGGCTGCGCTCGTCACCGTCGCGCTGCTCGCGGCGCTCGTCGCCGTCCAGACCGTCGCCTCGGGCCGCGAGCTCGTGATCGACGCCCGGCTCCCCGCGCTCGCCGTCGCCGCGGTGGCGCTCGTGCTGCGCGCGCCGTTCATCGTGGTCGTCGTGCTGGCCGCCCTCACCGCCGCCCTGCTGCGCGCCGTCGGCATGAGCTGACGGTCCGGCGCCCCGGTCCTCGGTCCGGGGGCGCCGGGGTCCCGTCAGAGCGCGACGTCCCCCGCGAGATGGACGACGATCCCCATCCGGTCGAGCATCGCGGCCTTGGCCGCGAGCGCCTTGTCCGCCGTGGCGGCGTCGGGCGCGTACGCGAGCTGGGCGTGGTTGGCCTTGTGCCGAGCCATGAACTGGTCGCGCGTGATGCCGTGCAGCACGACGTGCGCGATGGGCCACTCGGGGTTGGTCGCGTCCTTGCGCCGCTGCGTCTCTTCCCCGGGGAGCTCGACGACGGTCCCGCGAAACAGGTCGGCCTGGAGGATGCCGTCGGCGATGTAGATGCGGGACAGCACGATCGCGCCCGGCTTCGACACGCCGTTGATGGTCGCGCCGCCGGCAGGGAAGAAGACGTGGCCCTGCCGCCAGCCCTCGGCCTTGTCCCAGCCGCCGAGGTGCGACCCGGGGACCGAGCCCGAGATCTCGTAGACCCACACGAACGCGCCGTCGTAGTCCTCCCCCCACCGGACGTCGTGCAGCGTGGTGTCCGGGACGAGCCCCATCCCCCGCCAGACCCGGTTCGTGACGAGCGCGTCGACGGCCACACCCTCGTCGGCCTCGTTGAAGTGCGGGAACGCGAGGCCCGCGTGCACCTCGCGGGAGCCGTCGCGCGAGCGCACCGGGGGACGTTCGGTCGAGTTGAGGAGGCCCTCGGCGAGGTCGGAGGCCGGGACGAGGTCCTTGAGGCCCTGCTGGTACTGGATCCCCACGGCGTCGAGGCCGAAGTCGTCGGCGATCCGGAGCGCGGCGATGTACATCTTGAGCTGCGACTGCACCTGCTCGCGGGTGAGCTCGGTGGCGGGGTCGCTACCGTAGCGGAACGTCATCCCGCGGTCGGTCAGCCATGTGTACGCCTCGTCCGCCTCGGCGTCACCGACCTGCTGCATCTCGGCGAACAGCGCCGACTGGCTCAGACGCTCCTTGTAGACGCCGGTCGGGTTGAGGAGCTCGTCGTCGAAGATCGCGTTGTACATGCCCATGCAGCCCTCGTCGAACACGCCGACGATCGCCTTGTCGGCGAGAATCTGGTCGCCCAGGGCGCGGCCGAGCCGGACCTCCGGGGTGTCCGGGAGCGCGGGGAGCGGGCGGACGTGCGACGCGTCGTGCGTGATGCGCCCGGTGTCGGTCCACTCCTTCAGGCCGGCGCGGAACCAGTCGTCGGTGAAGTCGACCGACCAGGTCGTGGCGTACTCCTTGCCCATCTTGGTGAGGCCAGCGTTGAGGCCGAGCAGCCCCACGAGGCCCGGCCACTCACCCTCGAAGTTCGCCACCGTCAGGATGGGGCCGCGGTGCGTCCGGAGCCCGGCGAGCACGTGGTGCGAGTACTGCCAGACGGCCTCGACGACGACCAGCGGCGCGTCCTCCGGGATCGCCTTGAACACCTCCAGGCCCATGCGCTGGCTCGAGACGAAGCCGTGCCCGGTCGCGGGGTCCACGCCGTTCGCGCGCACGACCGTCCAGCCGAGGTCCTCGAGCGCACCCGTCACCGCGGCCTCGACCGCCTGCTGTGTCGGCCAGCCCGCAACGTTGGCGGACTCCCGCAGGTCGCCCGATGCGACGAGGTACGCCGTCCGCGGCGCGAGCGGGGGCCGCGGGGCGGACGTGGGCAGGGCGTACTCGGTCTGGTCCGTCATCGTGTCTCCAGTCGTTCGTCGCGGACGGCCCAGACGCCGTCGCGGGGTGGTTCGGGGTCGTGGCCGGCGGTCGCCCAGCTCTCACCGGCCGCCAGGTGCAGCGGGCCGTGGGCCGCGACGGCGCCCCGGAGGACGAGCCGGTCGAGGTCGAGGGCGCCGCCGAGGACGTGCAGGGCGATCCCGTCGCCGGCGACCTCGACCCGGCCCCAGCCGGTGCCCGTGGTGAACAGCGCCCGGAGAGGGCCGCGTGGCACCGGGTCGAAGGCGAGGGTGCGCGTCGGCGCGTCCCACTGCGCCCCCGTCCAGCCCAGGAGCAAGGCCCACGACGCGAGCGACCGGGCGTAGTGGTTGCCGCACTCGATCTCGTTCCACGGGCTGCGCCGGCTGCCGTCGTAGCGCGCTCGGAGGGTGCGCTCGACCAGCAGCGCGTCGTCGACCAGGCCGGCGAACAGCAGCGACGCGGCGACCTGGTGCTCGACCCCGGTCCAGACCTCGTCCGAGTAGACGAACGGGATCGCGGGGCGTCCGCCGCGGGGCCACGACGCGAGCAGGAGGCCGCCTTCGTCGTCGACGGCGTAGACACGCTGGGTGCTCTCGTGCTCGCGCAGGTCCGTGCGGTGGTTCTCGCGGACGACCGTCCCGAGCGCGGCGCGCACCCGTGCGGGCGGCAGCAGCTCGCCGAGGCCCCCCAGGTAGGCGTGGAACTGCCCCAGCAGCTGGTCGGACAGGACCCCGTCCCCGTACTGGTAACGGTGTGCGTCCACGTCCACGCCCACCTGCCGGTAGCAGGACCCGTCCCACAGGACCGCGTCCATCGCGGCCGCCACGCGGTCCGCGCGGCTGTGCCACCGCGCGGCGAGGCGGTCGTCGCCGAGCGACGCGGCCATCCGCTCCCCCGCCCTGAGGGCGGCGAGGAACATCGAGTTGGCGAGCGGCTCGACGCCGTGGAACTCGATGTCGTAGGTGTTGTGCAGCGCGCCGTCGAGCAGCCCGTCGCCGTCGTGGTCCCACCGCGTCGCGGCGTGCTCGAGGCTGCGGGCCGCCGCCGGCCACAGCTCACGCAGGAACGCGTCGTCTCCCGAGTACCGCCACTCGCGGTGCAGCCGCAGGAACGTGCCGAGCTGGCCGTCGACGGCCGGCCCCATGAACCAGGCCGGGCCACCGAGGACCCGGTTGGTCCGGAACTTCTGCGCCCCGTCCGCGTCCGTCTCGAGGAGCAGCTCGACGCGGCGGGCGCTGCGCTCGAGGGACGGGAACAGCCACGCGACCGTCTGGGCGTACGACCACACGTGCGTGCACGTGCCCTCGCACGAGCCGCCGTGGTCGAACGAGCCCTCCCACGCGAGGAAGACCGGCCCGTCGCCGAGCTCAGGGTTCGGCGTCTCCAGCACGAAGCACGTCGTCGACCGGGCCGCGGCGACGTTGGCGCCCACCGCGTCGGCGATCACGGGATCGAGCGTCCCGCCGTACAGCGCCTCGACGAACGCCGACGTCGCGGTCTCGAGCTCGCCCAGGCGGGCGTGCAGGTCCGCGGCGGCCGACCAGGCGTCGGGCCAGAGCGTCGCGTAGTGGTTGCGCACGACCTCGCTCGCGTGCGGGTTCGGCAGGCCGATGGTGCCGAGCCAGGCGCGCGGGCGGTTCGGGAAGCCCCACGCGAGCACGAACTCGAACGCGCGCGACTCGCCGGGCGCGAGCTCGTGGACGATGCCGAGCGACCCGGTCCGCAGGCGCGGCAGCAGCTCCAGCAACGCGGCCGGGTCCATCGCCCCGGCGGCTCCGCCCGCACGCGTGCCGGCGGCCTCCGGGTCGAGCTCCGCGAAGAGCCCGCGCGGACGGTCCTCGAGCGTGACGGAGGGCTCGGGCTCGAGCAGGCCGTCGTCGACGAGGTCGTCCCAGAACAGCCGGGCGCCGTCGGGCCAGTAGCCCGTGACCCACTGGGGCTTGGTGGTCACCTGCGCGTCGGTCGTGGTGAGGCTGAGCGTGCCGTACCCGACGTCGTCCGGCGGCAGCTCGATGCCGAAGTCGAGCCCGCGCACACGCCCGTCGTCACGCCACCGCACGGTCTGGGGGGCGCGGAGCCCGAACGGTCCGTCCCCGCGTCCGGCGGTGTGGGTCATGCTCCCGACGACGGTCACGGCCACCGGGACCGGGCCCGGGTTGGTCACCGTGTAGCGCAGGACGGCCGCCGGGATCCCGGAGTCGTCGGGCTCGAGCGGCACGAGGGGCGTGAACGCGCGCAACGACACCTCGACTGGTAGTGCGTCGTCGGAGAAGTCGACGTCGGCGACCGGGTACTCGCCGTGCAGGGTCGCGCTCGCGAGGCGCGGCAGGCCCGCGACCCGGTCGAAGCCGTACCCGGCGTCCCAGTCGCGACGGCCGGTGTCGCGCGCCTCCAGCACCCGCGTCACGGCCGCGCCGCCGCGCGGCTCGGCCCGGATCGCGAAGAACGAGTAGGGGTTGAGCCGACCCTTGTCGGGCCGGTTCTCGAGCTCCCAGTCGCGCAGCTCGCCGCGAGCGCCGACCGACACGTTGCCGGTGCCGACGCCGCCCAGCGGGAACGCCGCGCGCTCCGCGGTGTGCGGGATCCCGCGCGCCCGCCGGGTCATGCCGCACCCGCCTCGTCGGCGGCGAGCTCGTGGACCACGCCCTTGGTGGCGTCGTAGAGCCGGAGGTAGCGGTCGTAGAGAGTGTGGTACCGGTCGCGCAGCGCCGGGTCGGGCTGCACCGTCCGGGCGACGGGGTTCCAGGCGTCGACGTCGGCGTCGTCCCCGAGCGCCCGCGCCGCGAGGAACGCCGCCCCGTAGCTCGCGCCGACCGTCGTGGCGGGCACCTCCTGCACGAGGCCGGTCACGTCGGAGACGACCTGGAGCCAGAGGCCACCCTGCGTCCCCCCACCGACCGCGACGACGCGCTCGATCTCTGCGCCCGCCGCCCGCATGGTCTCGACGTTGTGGCGCACACCGAACGCGGTGGCCTCGAGCGCGGCCCGGTAGAGGTCGCCCCGCGTGTGCCGCAGCGTGAGCCCCGCGACGACGCCTCGCGCGTCAGGATCGAGGATCGGCGTGCGCTCGCCCGCGAAGTACGGGAGCGTGAGCAGGCCGTGCGCCCCGGGGCCGGACGCCGCGGCCTCGGCAAGCAGCTCCGGGTACCCGGCGCCGGTCAGCTCCGCCAGCCACGCGGTCAGCGCGCCCGACGTCGCGAGGCCGCCCGCGAGGTTCCGGCTGCCCGGGAAGACGCCCACGGTCGTCCACATCGACGGTGTCCGGAGCGTCCGCGGCCCGGTCGCGACCAGGAACATCGTGGTCCCGTACATGAGCATGAGGTCGCCGTCGCGCGTGGCGCCGACGCTCACCGCCTCGCTCCAGGCGTCGATGGTGCCCGTGACGACGGGGACGCCGGCGGGCAGGCCGGTGGTGTCGGCCGCCGCCGGGGTCACCGTGCCCGCGACCTCGCCCGCCCAGCGCAGCTCCGGGGCCTCGATCCCGGGCGCGTAACGCTCCCAGAGCTCGGGCTCCCAGGAGGCTTGCTCCAGGTCGTAGAGGGGCGAGACCTGGCTCGCCGACTGATGGTCGAGCACGTACGCGCCGGTCAGGTGCCGGACGAGCCACGACGCCGGCATGAAGAGACGACGCGCCCGGGCGTACGCCTCGGGCTCCTCGTCCGCCACCCAGACGATCTTCGGTCCCGCGGCCTGCGAGCTCAGGCGGGAGCCGCCGACCGTGGTGATCCGCGCGTCGCCGAGCTCCTTCGTCATCCGCGTGACCTGCGCCGTCGACCGGGTGTCGACGCCGTAGAGGACGGCGGGGCGGACCGGACGGTCCTCGCCGTCCGCGAGGAGCACGCAGGGGCCCATCCCGCTCACGCCCACCGCGGCGACCTCGACGTCGAGCCCGCCCGCCACCGCGCCGGCGAGGAGCGTCCGCACGAGCGTGACGAGCTCGTCCCACCAGACGCCCCCGTCCATCTCGACCCAGCCCGGCCGGGGGCGTGCGACCTCGTGCTCGACCGTCGCGGAGCCTCGGACCGCCCCGCTGGCGTCGACCAGGACTCCCTTGCTGCTCGAGGTGCCGATGTCGACCCCCAGGGTGCAGCGCAGCCGCATCGCATCCTCCTTGACCGTGCCGGCGATGTCCCAACCCTAGGCGAAATCGATTTCAGACACAACCCCCGAAGATCGCGGCGAGAGCCGGTGAGGCGAGACGGAGAGTCAGGGCGCGGGCGGCTGCTGCGCGGGCTGGAGCTCACCCCGCAGCACCACGGTCCGAGCCGGCTGCGTGTCGCCGCCGATCCGGTCGAGCAGCATCCGGGCCGCGGTCACGCCCATCTCGCGCGCCGGCAGCCGGACCACGGACACCACGCTCGGCGAGAGCGTGGTGAACGGCAGCGACCCGATCACGGCCACGCCCACCCGCGGCGGAGTGAGGCCGCGCTCGGTGAGCACCTGGATGGTCCCGACGCCGAGCAGGTTGTTCCCGGCGACGACGGCCTCGGGCGGCTCGGGCAGCGCGAGGAAGCGCTCCATCGCCTCCCGGCCCCCGTTCACCTGGAAGCTCGAGTAGACGAGCAGCTCGTCGAGGTCGAGCTCGGGCGCGCGCCGGGCCATCACGGCGCGCCACCCCTGGGCGCGCTGGGCCGCGGTCTCGATCGACTCGGGGCCGGTCACGCACGCGATCCGACGGTAGCCCGCGTCGAGGAGGTTCTCGGTGGCGGCCTGGCCCGCGGACCGGTTGGCCATGACGACGCCGTCGACGTCGTAGCCGGACGCCCGGTCGACCGCCACGACGGGGCGGCCGGTCGCGAGGACCTGGTCGAGGCTCGTCTCGCTCGACGCGGCGGCGATGATGACGCCCGCCATCTGCTCGGAGATGGCGATCCGGAGGTAGGTGTCCTCCTTGGCGACCTGGGAGTCGGAGTTGCAGAGCACCACCGAGTACCCCGCCTCCGAGGCGACGTCCTCCACCCCTCGCGCCATCTCCGTGAAGTGCGGGTTCTCGATGTCCGGGATGACCAGCGCGACGACCTCGGACGCCTGACGCCGCAGGGACCGGGCCGTCCGGTTGGGCGTGAAGTCGAGCTGACGAGCGGCCTCGCGGACCGCGGCGGCCTTCTCCGCGGACACGCCCACGTTGTTGAACACGCGCGAGACCGTGGCCGGCGAGACGCCCGCGAGCTTGGCGACCTCGTAGATCGTTGACATGGGCCTCCGCCCGGGAGAGTCCTTCACGTTGACACGTGGGTGGCCTCACCCTACAGTGCTGAAATCGATTCCGCCACTGCGTGCGGCCGCTGTCACCGCAGGTCGCGACGGAGAAACCCGACACGAGGAAGTGCGGTCACCATGAGCCAGCCCACCCCCGGGGCCACCGCGATCGCGGCCCTGCGCGACCTGAGCACCCGCTCGATCTCGCCCGAGAACTTCGACGGCGCGCCCGGCGGCGGCGCCCGCGCGACGACCGGGACGGGCGCCGCGTGCGCGCGCGACCTCGGGCCGGGCTGGAAGATCTCGCCGAGCGTCGACGTCGAGCCCGGGGCCACGTTCGACCTCGCACGCATCGACGGGCCCGGCCGCATCACGCACGTCTGGCTCACGACGCACACCGACCACTGGCGCACCCTCCTGCTGCGCGCCTACTGGGACGGCGCGGACGAACCCGCGGTCGAGGTCCCCCTCGGCGACTTCTTCTGCAACGGCTGGGGCGTGTTCGCGCAGGTGAGCTCGCAGGTCGTCGCCGCGAACCCGCACGGCGGCTTCAACTCGTACTGGCCGATGCCGTTCCGCAGCGGGGCGCGGCTCACCCTCGAGAACACGTCCGAGGTCGCGGCCCGCGTCTACTACCAGGTCACGTACGAGGTCGGTGGCGACCACAGCCAGGACGGCTACTTCCACGCGCAGTGGCGGCGGTCGAACCCGCTCGAGGACCGCACGCCGCACGTCCTCGTGGACGGCGTGGAGGGCAAGGGGCAGTACGTCGGCACGTACCTCGCCTGGGGTGCCAACTCCAACGGCTGGTGGGGCGAGGGCGAGATCAAGTTCTACCTCGACGGCGACACCGACCACCCGAGCATCTGCGGCACCGGGACGGAGGACTACTTCGGTGGCGCCTGGAACTTCGACGTCCCCGGCCAGGGCTACACGCCGTACACGACGCCGTACCTCGGCCTGCCGCAGGTGATCCGGCCGGACGGTCTCTACGTCTCGCAGCAGCGGTTCGGGATGTACCGGTGGCACCTGCCCGACCCGATCTACTTCTCGCAGCGCCTCGCTCGCGTCGACATCCAGGCCCTCGGCTGGCGCAGCGGCTGGCGCTACCTGCCCCTGCGTGACGACATCGCCTCGACGGCGATGTTCTACCTCGACCGGCCCACGGCCCGCCGGCCTCGGACGCCGAGCGCCGACGACATGGAGGTGCACCTGGGCACCGCCCCCGTGCCCGACATCGGCGCCACTCCCCCGCGCGAGCCGCGGGACTGACCACCGGGAGGGCAGCGACCACGCGTGGGACCGACCGCGGGCCGCTGCCTCCGGGAGTCCGGCCCGTCACTTGAGGCCGGCGAGCTTGATGTTCCCGATGATCTGCCGCTGGAAGACCAGGAAGAGCACGATCACGGGCGCCGCCGCGAGCACGGAGCCCGCCATGAGCAGCCCGAGCTCGGAGCTCCGCTCCGACCGGAAGTTCGCGAGGTACTGCTGGACGACGTACTTGTCGGGGCTCGTGATCGTGAGGATCGGCCAGACGTAGGAGTTCCAGTACGCGAGGAACGACGTGATACCCATGACCACGAACGGCGGCTTGGACAGCGGCACGAACAGCCGCCAGAAGATGCCGAGCCGGCCGCAGCCGTCCAGCATCGCGGCCTCCTCGAGGCTCGAGGGGATGCTCAGGTAGAACTGCCGGATGAAGAAGATGGTCGCCGCGTTCGCTGCGCCCGGGACCACCAGCACGGCCAGCGTGTCGAGCATCGCGAGCTTGGTCACGACGATGAAGCTCGTGAGCAGGATCGTCATGCCCGGGATGAACATCGTCGTGATGACGACCGTCCAGATGGTCCGTCTGAAGCGGAAGTCGAGCCTCGCGAACGCGTAGGCGGCGAGGGAGTTCACGCTGAGGCTGAGCACCGTGAAGAGCACGGCGCCGCCGAACGTCCACGCCATCGTCCGCAGGAACGTCGGGTCCGACAGGATCTGGGTGTAGTTGTGCCACTGCCACACCTCCGGGAAGAACTGGAACGGCGTCGCGACGACCTCGGTCTTCGACTTGAACCCTGCGATCACCATCCAGGCGAGCGGGAACAGGGCGACGAGCACGAACGCTGCGCCGGCGACCCCCTTGCCCGTGCCGACCAGCCACCAGGCCGCCCCGCGCCGAGGGTGCGGCCGGTCCGACCTGCTAGGCGCGCCCGCGCCCACGGCCTCGATCTCGTACGCGACGGCCATCAGTCCACCAGCTTTTCGGAGTTGACGAAGCGGAACACCAGCGCGGACACCGTGCCGAGGACGACGAACAGCAGCAGCGCCGCCGCGATCGAGTAGCCCACGTTGATGTCGTTGCGGAAGTGGTTGAAGATGAACAGGTTCGGCAACGTCGTGGAGTCGAGCGGGCCGCCCTGCGTCATCACGAGGGGGAGCTCGAACTGCTGGATCGCGGCGACGAAGCCGGTGATCATGAGGTACAGGCCGATGTTCTTCATCTGGGGCAGCGTGATGTACCGCGTCTTCTGGCCCCAGTTGGCGCCCTCCATCGCCGCCGCCTCGTAGTACTCGGTCGGGATGTCGACCATGGCCGCGACCATGATGAGCGACTGCAGCCCGACGCCCAGCCAGATCGCCGGCACCGCGATCGCGACGAGCGCCCACGTCGGGTCGCCGAGCCAGGCGACCGGGCTCACGCCGAACAGCCCGAGGAACCAGTTGAGGAGCCCGCCCGAGTAGTCGTAGATGAGGACGAACAGGATCGACGTGATGACCGTGGACACGATCGTCGGGACGTAGATGCTGACCTTCAGCACGCTGGCGAACCGCTTCGAGACGCTCACGACCAGGCTCGAGAAGAGGAACGCCAGCACGAGCATCGGCGGGACGGTGAGCAGCACGAACACGAAGCCGCGTTTGATCGTGTCCCAGAAGAGCGGGTCCGTCAGGACGTCCGTGTAGTTCTTCCAGCCCACGAACTCGGGCGCCTTGTAGAAGCTCCAGTCCTGGAACGACAGGTACCCGGCGTAGCCCGCAGGCCACAGGACGAAGACCCCCAGCAGCACGACGGCAGGTGCGATCAGCAGGTACGCGACCTTGCTGTCGCGGTACCGCTTGCGCCTCGTCCTGTCCTCCGGGCGGCCACCGGCCGCGTCGGCCACGTCACCGCGCGGCACCCTCAAGGTCTCGCTCGCCATCGTGCGTCTCCCGTCCTGCCCCGGGCCGTGCGGGAGCGGCCCTCCCGCTGCCGCACGGCCCGGGGCGTCGTGCCACTAGTTCTTCGGCGCCTTGGAGGCCAGGTCCTGGCTCGAGATGACCTTCTTGATCGCAGCCTCGGCCGTCCCGATCGCCTTGTCGGGGCTGGCCGCACCCTTCATCACGGATTCCATCGCGGTACCGACCGCGAGCGAGACGTCCCACGGGTAGGTCGGCTCCGGGATCGCCGTCGGGGCGATCTGGTTGACGACGATGTCGGACCACGGAGCGTTCGCGGCGCCCTCGTCCTTGGCGACCGCCTCCTGCACGGACTTGCGGACGGGCACCTTCGTGAACTGCGTGTCCACGAAGAACGGCACCACGTTGGCCGGGTCGCCCGCGATCGCCCAGGTGAGGAACTTGCCCGCCGCGTCGGCGTGCTGCGACTTCGCGTCGACGACCCACTTGAAGTTGCCCAGCGTGGTCGCGGTGCGCCCGCCGGCGTCGGGCGCGTTCGGGAACGCCCCGACGCCGGTCTTCGCGAGCAGGTCCTTGTAGTCCGAGCCGATCTCGGACATCATCCACGAGCCCGAGACCTTGAACGCGACCTTCTTCTGACCGAAGTCCTTACCCTCGACGTATGCGGCGAGGGGCTGCTTGGGCATGTAGCCGTTGTCCCAGAGCTTCTTGTAGTCGTCCATGAGCGCCCGGTAGCCGTCGTCGTCGATGTCCGGGGCCGTCCAGTCGTCGGTGAGCGCCGTGTGGCCGGCGAAGTTGTACTGCTGCCCGACGGTCGACCAGGCGAACGTCGCGGCGTCCTGCGCGGGGGCGATGCAGTACTGCCCCGACTTCAGGGTCGGCTTGATCTTGGCGCAGTCCGCGAGCAGCTCGTCCCACGTCGTCGGACCGTGCTCGGGATCGATTCCAGCCGCCTGCAGCATGTCCTTGTTCCAGAACAGCACCGACTGCGCCTCGAGCAGCAGCGGGTACGCGTAGTACGTCCCGTCCAGCTCCGACACCGGCTTGGCCGCGTCGATGATCTGGTTCAGGGCGTCGTCCGGGACGATCCCGTCGAGCTTGTGGAGCTGACCTGCGTTGACGGCGTCCTGGATGGAGCCGGAGTGCGTGTAGATGTCGGGCGCCTTGCCCGCGGCCTGGGCGGCCTTCATCTTCTGGTCCCAGGCGTCGGCGGGCACCTCGGTGTCCACGACCTTGATCTCCGACTGGGAGTCGTTGAACTTCTTGACGATGTCCTTGTACCAGGCGTTCTCGGGCGGGGTGAACGTGCGGTGCCAGAACTGGATCGTGGTCGTGCTGCCGGCCCCGCCACCCCCCTTCGCCTCGTCGTCCTTGCTCTGGCCGGGTGTGCTCGATCCGCAGCCTGCGAACATCAGGGCGGCCGCCGCGGCGGCCGACACGCCTACGAAGAGCTTGGTGCGTCGGGTGTGCATGTGTCCCTCCTCAGGAACACGGCTCGTCAGTGAGCCGTCGAGGTCTCCGGCCTGTCGGCCGACCGCATCGAGGGAGCGACGACCGGTCTGGGTCGTCGTCGATCCGCATCACGTGACACAGTAGAAGAAATCGATTTCAGACGCAACGGCCCGGACGCATCTCCACCGGTTCGTGACCTTCGGGCCGGATCCGCGCCGGCTTCGGTCCGGGCGACCCCACGCCCGCGCGCCCACCCCGCCCAGCGCTCCTGCGACGCGCCCGCGCAGAACAAGTCCCGTTCTCCCGCGCGACGTCGCAGGTGCCCTCGGCTACTTCGAGGAGGACGCGGCAGTCGCGTGGAGCTTCACGGCGTGCCGCAGCGCCTCGCGCGCCCGACGCCGGTCCCCCGACGCGTCGTAGGCGAAGCCCAGGTTGAACCAGGCGCGCCAGTCGTCGGGCGCCGCCTCGACGTCCGCCTGACGGAGCGCGAACTGCGCGTCCGCGGCATCACGGTCGATCCGGCCGCCGGGCGAGCGGGGCAGGTCGTCGACGGGCAGCCCGCCCTGGGCGTGGAGCTCGTTCGCGAGGCCCTGGACGCGGGACGCGAACCACCACTCGCGCCCGATGTACCAGAGCGCGAGCACAGGGATGACGATCAGGCAGACGCCGATCGCGATCCCTACGGCCTCACCGGAACCGAGGAGCGCGACCACCGCGCGGCCGATCGCGAAGGCGTACACCACGAGCACGGCGGTCGCGAGCAGCGCCCCGAGCAGTCCCTTGCGCATCGTCGGCCCCTCAGCCGAGGTCGAGGACGTGCTCGAGCCCGACCGTCAGCCCGGGCCGCCGGGTGACCTCGCGCACGGCGAGCACGACACCCGGCATGAACGAGACCCGGTCGAACGAGTCCTGGCGGATGACGAGCTGCTCGCCGACGTTGCCCAGGAGGATCTCCTCGTGCGCGACGAGCCCGCGCAGGCGGACCGCGTGCACGCGCACCCCGTCGACGTCGGCGCCGCGGGCCTCGAAGCCCGACTCCGTCGCGTCGGGGCTCGGCGCGACGCCGGCCGCAGCGCGCGCGGCGGCGACCGCGCGGGCCGTGTGCGTGGCGGTGCCGCTGGGCGCGTCGAGCTTGTCAGGGTGGTGCAGCTCGATCACCTCGACCGACTCGAAGTAGCGCGCCGCCTTCGTGGCGAACGTCATCGCGAGCACCGCGGACAGCCCGAAGTTCGGAGCCACGATCACCCCGAGGTCGACGCCCTCGGCCGCGCGACGGGCGAGGTGCTCGTGCACCCGCGCCTGACGCTCGGCGGTCCACCCCGTCGTCCCGACGACGACGTGCACCCCGGCGCCGAGCGCCGCGTGCACGTTGTCCTCGGTGACGTCGGGCCGGGTGAAGTCGACAGCGACGTCGGCGCCCGAGTCCGCCAGCGCCTGCGCGACGTCGTCGCCGCGGGTCACGCGCGCCACCAGCTCGAGGCCGGTGGCGGCGTCGATCGCGTCGCAGGTCGTACGGCCCATGCGGCCGTCGGCGCCGAGCACCGCCACGCGCAGCGCGGTCGTCGTCGGGGTCCCCTGGTCGGTCACGCGGTCACCTTCCGGTCGGTATCGGCGGGCACGGTCTGGGCCGCCTCGGGGAGGTCAGTCGCCGAACGGGCCGACGCGCACCACGGAGCGCGGGCGGGACGCGAGGTCCGCCGCGAGCTCGCGGACGTCGTCAGCCGTCACGGCGCGGATGCGCTCGAGCGACTCCTCGAGCGTCATGAGCTCGCCGTAGACGAGCTCGGCCTTGCCGAGCCGGCTCATGCGCGAGCCCGAGTCCTCGAGGCCGAGGACGAGGCCGCCGGAGAGCTGCCCGACGCTGCGCTGCAGCTCCGCGTCGGTGATGCCGCCGTCCGCGAACCGGTCGAGCTCCTCGCCGAGGATCTTCGTGACCTGGTCGACCTTCGCGGGCGCGCAGCCCGCGTACAGGCCGAACGTGCCGAGGCCGCCGTGCGCGGACGCGAACGAGTACGTGGAGTACGCGAGGCCCCGCTTCTCGCGGATCTCCTGGAACAGGCGCGAGCTCATCCCGCCACCGAGGACGGCGTTGAGCACGGACAGCGTGAAGCGGCGGTCGTCGGTCGCGGAGATGCCCGTCGAGCCGATGACGACGTTCGCCTGCTCGACGGCGCGGCGCACCGTGAGCTCGTGGGGTTCCGTCCCGATCCCCGACGTGTCACCGGCGTCGCTCGACCTCCGCGCGCGCGGTGCGAGCGCCGGATCGAGGTCCCAGCCGCCCGAGACGAGCGCGTCCGAGACCTGGGAGACGAGCGCGTCGTGGTCGACGCCGCCCGCCGCCGAGACGACGAGGGTCTCGGGCCGGTAGTGCCAGCGGTAGTGCTCCCAGACGGCGTCGCGCGGGACCGCGCGGATCGTCTCGGGCGTGCCCCCGATGGGGCGGCCGAGCGCGTGCCCTGCCAGCACGGTCTCGGCGAAGCGCTCGTGCACGACGTCCGACGGGTCGTCGTCGTTCATCGCGAGCTCTTCGAGGATGACCTCGCGCTCGGTCTCGAGCTCGTCCGCGTCGATGGCCGCGGAGGTCACCATGTCGGTGATCACGTCGACCGCCATCGGCAGGTCGGTGTCGAGCACCCGCGCGTAGTAGCAGGTGTGCTCCTTGCCGGTGGCCGCGTTGGCCTCGCCGCCGACGGCGTCGAACGCCTCGGCGATGTCGAGCGCCGTCCGCCGGACGGTGCCCTTGAACAGCAGGTGCTCGAGGAAGTGCGTGGAGCCGAAGTGCCCGTCCGTCTCGTCGCGCGACCCGACCCCGACCCACGCCCCGAGGGACGCGGACCGCTGGCCGGGCAGGTGCTCGGAGATGACGCGCACGCCGCCGGGCAGGACGGTGCGACGGATGGTCGCGCCGTCCTGCCCGGCGATCAGCTCGCCGTCCGTGCCGGGGGCGCCGGACGGGACGAGCGGGAGTGCGTGCGGCACGTCAGGCGTTCGCCTCGGCGTCCGCGGCCGGCGCGGCCGCGTCGTCGGACGAGCCCTCGGCCTTGTCCTCCGCCGCGTCCTCGGTGACCGCGTGCAGCGACAGCTTGCCGCGCGGGTCGATCTCGCCGATCTCGACCTGGACCTTCTGCCCGATGGACAGGACGTCCTCGACGTTCTCGACGCGCTTGCCGCCCACGAGCTTGCGGATCTGCGAGATGTGCAGCAGGCCGTCCTTGCCCGGCGAGAGCGAGATGAACGCGCCGAACGACGTGGTCTTGACGACCGTGCCGACGAAGCGCTCCCCGACCTCGGGGACGTGCGGGTTCGCGATCGCGTTGATCGCGGCCCGGGCGGCCTCGGCCGACGGGCCGTCGGTCGCGCCGATGTAGACGGTGCCGTCGTCCTCGATCGAGATGTCGGCGCCCGTCTCCTCCTGGATCTGGTTGATCATCTTGCCCTTCGGGCCGATGACCTCGCCGATCTTGTCGGTCGGGACCTTCACCGTGATGACGCGCGGCGCGTTCGGGGACATCTCGTCCGGGACGTCGATCGCCTCGGCGATGACCTCGAGGATCGTGAGGCGGGCCTCACGCGCCTGGGTCAGCGCGTCCGCGAGGACGGAGGCCGGGATGCCGTCGAGCTTCGTGTCGAGCTGGATCGCGGTGACGAACTCGCTCGTGCCGGCGACCTTGAAGTCCATGTCGCCGAAGGCGTCCTCGGCGCCCAGGATGTCGGTCATCGCCGCGTAGCGGGTCTTGCCGTCGACCTGGTCGGAGACGAGGCCCATCGCGATGCCCGCGACCGGCGCGCGCAGCGGGACGCCCGCGTTGAGCATCGACAGGGTCGACGCGCACACGGAGCCCATCGACGTCGAGCCGTTGGAGCCCAGCGCCTCGGAGACCTGGCGGATCGCGTAGGGGAACTCCTCGCGCGACGGCAGCACCGGCACGAGAGCCCGCTCGGCGAGCGCGCCGTGGCCGATCTCGCGGCGCTTCGGCGAACCTACGCGGCCCGTCTCACCGGTCGAGTACGGCGGGAAGTTGTAGTTGTGCATGTAGCGCTTGCGCGTGACCGGCCCGAGCGAGTCGATCTGCTGCTCCATGCGCAGCATGTTCAGCGTGGTGACGCCCAGGATCTGGGTCTCGCCGCGCTCGAACAGCGCCGAGCCGTGCACGCGCGGGATGACCTCGACCTCGGCGGACAGCGTGCGGATGTCCCGCAGGCCACGGCCGTCGATGCGGAAGCCGTCGGTGAGGATGCGCTGGCGGACCAGCGACTTCTGCACCGAGCGGTACGCGGCGGAGATCTCCTTCTCGCGGCCCGCGAAGGCCTCGGCGAGCTCGCCCTGGACCTCGGCCTTGATCTCGTCGAGACGGGACTCGCGGTCCTGCTTGTCGGCGATCGACAGGGCCTCGCCCAGGCGCACGGAGGCAGCGGCCTCGACCGCGGCGTAGGCGTCGGGCTGGTAGTCCGGGAAGAGCGGGAACTCGGCGGTCGGCTTGGCGGCCTTCGCGGCGAGCTCGAGCTGCGCCTCGGCGAGCGCGCGGATGAACGGCTTCGCGGCCTCGATGCCCTCGGCGACGACCTGCTCGGTCGGGGCGGTGGCGCCCTGCTCCTTGATCAGCGTCCACGACTCGTCGGTGGCCTCTGCCTCGATCATCGCGATAGCGACGTCGGACGCGCCTTCCTCGGTCGTGACGATGCGGCCCGCGACGACCATGTCGAACACGCCGCGCGCGCTCTCCGAGTAGCGGGGGAAGCCGACCCACTGACCGTCGATCAGGCTGACGCGGACGGCACCGACCGGGCCGGAGAACGGCAGGCCGGAGATCTGCGTCGAGATCGACGCCGCGTTGATGGCGACGACGTCGTACGGGTCGTCCGGGTGGACCGCGAGGACGGTCTCGACGACCTGGACCTCGTTGCGCAGGCCCTTGACGAACAGCGGGCGCAGCGGGCGGTCGATCAGACGGCACGTGAGGATCGCCTCGGTGGACGGGCGGCCCTCACGGCGGAAGAACGAGCCAGGGATCTTGCCGGCGGCGTACTGCCGCTCCTCGACGTCGACCGTGAGCGGGAAGAAGTCGAACTGGTCCTTGGGATGCTTGCCGGCCGTCGTGGTCGACAGGATCATGGTGTCGCCGTCGAGGTAGGCGGCCACGGAGCCCGCGGCCTGGCGGGCGAGTCGCCCGGTCTCGAAGCGGATGGTGCGGGTGCCGAAGCGACCGTTGTCGATCACGGCCTCGGCGAACTGGATCTCGGGACCCTCCACGGGTGCCCTCCTCATCTTCGAAGGCCGCCTCATGCGGGGCGGGGCGTCCGGGCGTCGGACGACTGGTCGTCGACGCCCGTGGCCCGGCCCCCTGCCAGCTGGTCTTCGATCGAGGTCCACGGAGCCGT
This sequence comes from Luteimicrobium sp. NPDC057192, assembly GCF_042670205.1. NCBI lineage: Bacteria > Bacillati > Actinomycetota > Actinomycetes > Micrococcales > Luteimicrobium > Luteimicrobium sp. NPDC057192. Next base: position 60,665 of record NZ_JBHUWD010000026.1, read on the forward strand.
GTCCGTCGATGCACGACGGGCGGGTCCGGGGCCCACTACCGAGGACCGAACGTGGCGGCGAGGCGGCGGGATGGACGGTGGCCCGCCGGGGCGGGCCTGATACCGGACCGGCCCGGTCCGCGAGGGACCGGGCCGGGCCGGGGAAAATCAGCGGCGCAGACCGAGACGCTCGATCAGGCTGCGGTAGCGGTTGATGTCGATCTTCTGCAGGTAGCCGAGCAGGCGGCGGCGCTGGCCGACGAGCAGGAGCAGGCCACGACGGCTGTGGTGGTCGTGCTTGTGCTCCTTGAGGTGCTCGGTCAGGTCCTTGATGCGCTGCGTGAGGAGCGCGACCTGGACCTCCGGCGAACCGGTGTCGCCCTCGGACGTCCCGTACTCGGTGATGATGCGCTGCTTGGTGGCGGTGTCGAGGGGCACAGTTCTCCTTGGATGTTCGTTGCGCGGTGCACCAGGGCATGTCCACCTGGGCGCTCTTTGTCCGCGGCCGGTCGAAACGGCACACCAAGCCTACCAGCAGGTACGGTCCCGACCCGAACCGGACCGGCCCGGGCCGCGCCGTCCCCCCGGCGAGGAGCGTCACCGTGAGCACCGCGTGGCGCGCGGCCGCGTGCCGGACGCCGTGGCGAGGTGGGCCTAGCGAGGCGGGGTCGGGCGGGACGTGAGATCGACGGTCCGCGGGTCGGCCTCCGGGTCGAGCGGCGGGAAGGACAGGACCTGCCCGCCGGGGTTGACGCGCGGGTCGCTCGTCCAGCACAGCGCGAGCGCTGTGGCCGCGTCGCCCGCGGGATCGGGGTCGGTGTCGGCAGCCACGGTGAGGCGCGCGAGCTGGTCGGTCAGGGCGAGCCGGGCGGCGTCGGGCTCCTCGCCCGGCATCACCATCGAGCCCCAGCCGTCCCAGAGCAGCGTCTCGACGCGGTGCCGGTGCGCGACGTCGGCGAGGACGTACCGCTGGACGAAGCTCGGCCCCTCGAGACCCACGGCCCCTGGCGCGACACCGTACGTCGCGAGGTCCGTCCGACCGGCACGGTGGGCGAGCCACGCCTCGGCCGCCGTCTCGAAGGGCGAGCCCTCGCCCGTGGGCAGGTCGTGGACGTCGAACGAGAAGTCGTCCTGGCCGAGCTCGGGGTCGAACCGGACCCAGCGCGTGCCGTCCCACCGCTCGGCGACGACGTGGTCGTGGGAGTAGCCCGCCTCGAAGTACCCCGCGAAGCCGAGGCGTGTGCGCGCGGGGACGCCGTGCTGGCGCAGGATCGCGACGGACAGGAGCGAGTGGTCCCGGCAGCACCCGCCGACGACGCACGCGTCGGCGCGGGGTGCCTCGAGCGGTCCGGGCTGCCGCTGGGTCGCGACGTCGAGGATCGTCGCGACCCAGCGCGAGTCGACGTCGCCCTGCTGGACGTCGGTGAGCCGGTGGGCCTCGCCGCGGTAGTGGAGGATCGTGCGCGTGACCGCGCGGTGGAGCGACTCCGGGTCGGTGCCGACGGCGTCGAGCAGGGCGGCGTGGGCGCCCGGGTCGCTGAACGGGCTGTGCGTCGCGTAGTCCCGGAGCGTCGGCGCGACGACGTCGGCGGCACCCGGGGCGCGGACGCCGTGGAGCGTGTCGAGGATGTCCATGCGCTCACGTTCCCCCCTGCCCCAGGGGCAGGGTCAAGCGTCGTCGAGCGGGACCTCGACCCGGGCCACCTCGGCGACGTCGGGCGACCAGGGCACGGGGTACCGCTCGCGGGGTGGCCCGGCCGGGCGCCCCCACGCGCGCGCGGCGTCGAGGGCCGCGTCGTAATACGCGACGATCGGCGGGTAGCGGCAGTCGGCGGGCGGCACCGGGACGCTCGCGAGCCGCCCGGCAGGCTCGAGCCGGAGCGCGACCGCTCCGGCCGGCCGGACGACGCCCTCGTACGGGACGCACGTCTCGATCCGGCCCGCGATGCCCGGCCGCACGGTCTCGTGGAACACCACGACGTACTCCGGCCCGAAGACCACGTCCTGCCGCGCGAGCTCCTCGCGGATCGTCAGCACGGCGGACGTGAACGCCGGGACGAGCGCGGCCTGCTCGACGACGTCGGTCACGCACGCCACCGTCCGCGCCTCGCGCTCGACGAGGCGGACCGAGGCACGCAGGCGGGCGGCGTCGGGGAGCACGGGCGTGGCGGCGGGCACCGCCGCCGGTGCCGCGTCCTCCCCGTCCCCCGCGAGGAGGTCCACGACGCCGCGCTGCGCCTCGAGATCCCGGCGCCGTTCGGTCCACCAGGCGAGGAGCGCGGGGCGCAGGCCCTCGGGCGGCCCGTCGAGCAGCTCGGCGATGCGCGCGAGCGGCAGGTCGAGGCGCCGCAGCAGCCCGATCGCCCGGGCGCGCGCCACCTGGCCGGCGTCGTACGCGCGGTAGCCCGTCACCGGGTCGACGAACGCGGGAGCGAGGAGCCCGTTCGCGTCGTAGAGCCGCAGCGCCTTCGGCGACAGGCCCGACGCGCGGACCATCTCCCCCGTGCTGAGGGCGTCGCCGCCGCTCACGCTCACCTCCGCGTCAGCCCGCCGACGGCGACGGACGCACGGCGCTGCCGAGCGTCTCGCGGGCGCGCGCGACGTCGTCGTGCATGGTCGCCACGAGCCGGTCGATCGCGTCCGGGCCCTCGAACCGCAGCGTCGGGCGCAGCCGCTCGACGAGCTCGAGCACGACCTCCTCGCCGTACAGGTCGAGGTCGGTGCGGTCGAGGACGTACGCCTCGACGCGGCGCTCGACGCCGTCGAACGTCGGGTTGGTGCCGATCGAGATCGCGGCCGGGAGCACGGCGTCGGCGTCGTCCCCGAGAGCCGGGCGGCGGAGCCAGCCGGCGTAGACGCCGTCCGCGGGGACCATGCCCTGCACGGGGGTGCCGTCGGGCGCGGGACCGAGGTTCGCCGTCGGGAAGCCGAGCTCGCGCCCGCGCGCGTCCCCGTGCACGACGACGCCGCGCAGCCGGTGCGGCCGGCCCAGCACCGCGTCCGCCGCGGCGACGTCGCCCGTGGCGAGCAGCTCGCGGACGTACGTCGAGGACCAGCGCGCGTGCCCGTCGTGGGGGGTCTGGCCGACGTCGCCGACGACCTCCACGACGAACCCGTACCGCTCCCCCAGCGCGATCATCGTCTCGAGCGTGCCCGCGTTGCCGCGGCCGAACCGGACGTCCTTCCCGACGACGACCCGGCGAGCCCGCAGGCCCTCCACGAGGTAGCGCCGGACGAACTCCTCGGGCGTCTGCCGCGCGAACTCGAGCGTGTACCGGAGCAGCAGCACGGCGTCGAGCCCGGTCTCCGCGAGGAGGTCGAGCCGGTCCCCGACCCCGGTGAGGAGCTCGGGCGCGGACTCGGGGCGGTGGACCGCCGCCGGGTGCGGGTCGAAGGTCACCGCGACGGCCCGCGCACCGTCCTGCCGAGCACGCTCCGCGATGGCGCGACAGACCGCGACGTGGCCGCGATGGACCCCGTCGAAGTTCCCGATGGTGACGACGGTGGGGCCGAAGTCGGCAGGCACCTCGGCGAGGTCGGTCCAGCGCAGCACGGGGACCAGCCTGCCACCTCGCGCGGGCGCACGCGGAATCGGGACCTGCGGCCCGGCGCCTCGGACGCTCACCCGGCGGCCGCGAACACGACGGCGGGGCGTGCGAGGAGGCCGCCCTTGCCCTTCGCGTCCTCGACGAGCGCCACGAGGGTCCCGTCCGGCCCGATCGCCGCGTGCACGCCCGGCTCCCCCGCCGGCGGCAGGGCTCGCCCGTGGCCGAGCGCGGCGGCGTCGGCGGCGTCGAGGTCGCGCACCGGGAAGGTCGCGCGGGCTGCGGCGGCGAGCGGGAGGGTCGCGAGGACGCCGTCGGCGTCGGCCTGGGCCTCGAGCTCGTCGAGCGTGCTCGCGCCCGCGAGGTCGTAGCCGCCGACGCGCGTGCGCCGGAGCGCGACGAGGTGGGCGCCCACGCCCAGCGCTGCGCCCAGGTCCCGGCCGAGCGCGCGCACGTACGTCCCCGAGGAGCACACGACGCGGGCGTCGACGTCGACGGTGGGCAGCGTGGCGCCGCCGTCGGCGGGGACGCCGGGCCCGGGGCGGACGTCGGTGATCTCGAACGCGCGGATCGTCACCGGGCGCGCGGCGAGCTCGACCTGCTCGCCCGCCCGCACGCGGGCGTACGCCCGCTCCCCGGCGACCTTGATCGCGGACACCGCGCTCGGCACCTGCAGGACGTCGCCCGTGAGGGCGGCGGCAGCGGCACGCACGGCCTCGGCGGAGACGTCCGCGCCGGTGGTGGCCGTGACCTCGCCCTCGGCGTCCTCGGTGGTCGTCGCGACGCCGAGCCGGACGGTCGTCACGTACTCCTTCTCCGCGCCCACCACGTACGTCAGCAACCGGGTCGCACGGCCCACGCCGACGACGAGCACGCCCGTCGCCATGGGGTCGAGGGTGCCGGCGTGGCCGACCTTCTTGGTCCCGGCGAGCCGGCGCATCCGGCCGACGACGTCGTGGCTCGTCCAACCCTGCGGCTTGTCGACGACGACCAGCCCGTCGGGCGCGGTCGGCCGGCGGGGCGGGCGGGCGTCGCGCGACGCCGCTCCCGTGGACGGCGCGGCGGCCGACGTCACGCGGCGTCCGCGATGAGCTCGGCGGCCGCGTCCGCGCCGACGGCGCACAGGAGCAGGTGCTCGACGCCGTGCTCGTCCGCGTGCTGGGGCACCTCGGCCGAGAGCAGCACGTTGATGAGCATCCCGGCAGCCACGAAGTTGCGCGCGGCCTCGTCGTCCTGGCCGGTCAGCTCCTTGAAGATCTCGAACGCCCGGACGAGGGTCCGGCGCGACTGCCGCCCGAACGTCGGGTCCGCACCGGCGACGAAGCCGTGCATGAGCACGCGGAGCTTGTCGCGGTCGGAGAGCAGCCGCACGTAGACCTCGCCGAGCTCGCGTGCGGCGTCGGGGCCGGGCGCGACCTGCTCGAAGCTCGCGACGATCTCGTTCCCGACGCGCTCGAACACCGCGGCGAACAGGTCGTGCTTGGAGCCGAACAGGCGCACCACGTACGGCTGGGAGACGCCGGCCGCACGCGCGACCTCGTCGGTGGTCGTGCCGGCGTAGCCGTGCTCCGCGAACGCCGTCGTCGCGGCGTCCAGGATCTGCTCGCGCCGCTCGTCCGCGGTCATCCGGGTGCTCATGCTTGACATGTTATCAGTCGATTACTAGCGTGCGTCGAGTCGAAGTAATCAGTCGATGCCTTCCAGTCTTCCGGCTCGCGCACCGCGCAGCCCTCCCGTCCTCGGCCCACCCCACCCGGAGGTCCTGATGTCCACCGCGGTTTCCACCCGCCGACCCTCGTCGGCACCCGGCGTCCGCAGGCAGCGCACCGCGCCCGTCTGGCTCGCCCTCGTCGCCGCGTCGCTACCGATGTTCATGGCGACGCTCGACAACCTCGTCATGACGGGGGCCCTGCCCGTCATCTCCCGGCACCTGTCCCCCAGCGTCGAGCAGCTCCAATGGTTCGTGAACGCCTACACGCTCGCGTTCGCGACGCTGATGATCCCTCTCGCCACGCTCGGCGACCGGCTCGGGCGCCGACGGACCTTCGTCGTCGGCATCGCGGTGTTCGCGCTCGGCTCGATCGGGAGCGCCCTGTCCGGCACGCCCACCGAGCTCATCGCGGCCCGAACGCTCCAGGGCGTCGGCGGCGCCGCGATCATGCCGCTGTCGCTCGCGCTGCTCGCGGGAGCCGTCCCGGCCACGAAGCGCGCGATGGCGATCGGCGTCTGGGGCGGCGTTTCCGGCCTCGGCGTCGCGCTCGGCCCGGTGGTCGGCGGCGCCGTCGTCGACGGGCTGTCGTGGGAGGCGATCTTCTGGCTCAACGTCCCCGTGGCGGCCGTCGCGATCCCGCTCGCGCTGCGCGGGCTGCGGGAGTCCGAGCGCGTCTCGGTCCGCCTCGACGTCGCGGGCCTGGTCCTGTCCGCGGCCGGCGTCCTGCTGGGCGTGTGGGCGATCGTCGGCGCCAACGACCGCGGCTGGGGCTCCGCCACGACCGTCGGGATGCTCGTCGCCGCGGTCGCGCTCCTCGTCGCCTTCGTCGTCCGCGAGCGCCGGACGGACCACCCGCTCGTCCCGCTGCGGCTGTTCCGCTCGCGCAGCTTCTCCGTGTCGAACGCGGCCAGCCTCGCGTTCTCGGTCGGGATGTTCGGAGCCGTCTTCCTGCTGACCCAGTACCTGCAGATCGGCGGCGGGTACTCGCCGTTCGCCGCGGGCCTGCGCACCCTTCCCTGGACGGCCGCCCCGATGCTCGTCGCTCCGGTCGCGGGGATGCTCGCGCCCCGGTTCGGCGTGCGCCCGTTCGTCGCCGGCGGCCTGGTGCTCCAGACGGTCGCCCTGGGCTGGCTGGCCGCGCTCGTCGGGCAGACCGTCGACTACCCGAGCTTCGTGCCTGCCTTCGTGCTCGCCGGGGTCGGCATGGGCCTGACGTTCGCACCGGTCGCGACCGCGGTCCTCGCCGGGGTCCCGGAGACGGACCACGCCACGGCGAGCAGCGTCAACGCCACGATCCGGGAGGTCGGCGTGGCGCTCGGCGTCGCGGTCCTGACCGCCGTGTTCCTCGCGGCGGGCGGCGCGTTCACCCCAGCCACGTACGCGGACGGGCTCAAGCCCGCCCTGTGGGTCGGGACCGCCGTCGTGGGCGTCGGCGCGGTCGTGTCGTTCCTCATGCCACGCAGCACCGGCAAGGAGGGCTGACCGCACCGCCCGCCCGCCCGTCCGGCCCCAGCCCTCCGTGAGTGCGTGCTTTTTGTGCGACACGCCGGGCGTGTCGCACAAAAAATGCGCACCCACCGGGAGGGGGGCTGGGTGGGCCGGGCGGACTGCCGAGACGACGAAGGGGCCCGTTCCGCAGC
>NZ_JBHUWD010000027.1:0-67473 GCF_042670205.1 Luteimicrobium sp. NPDC057192
CCTGGTGACGGGGTGGGAGAGTAGGACGCCGCCGAACACCCATTCAACCGAAGGCCACCCCCACACGGGGGTGGCCTTCGGCATACCCCCACACCTACACGGACGCCGACGGCGACGCCGCGTGCAACACCCGCGCGGCCGGGGGCGGTACGCGGGCAGGTGGTGCGGGTTGTCGTGCTCCGCCCCTCGGGCCTGTGGGCACTCCTCGACGCCCTTCACCACCTCCCTGCAACCCGCCGATCCGCAGGGCTCCGGGACCGGACGGCAGCGCGCTGGCCGGCTGGGTCGGGCCCGTAGAATGCTGGCATGTCCACCATCTCCCGTGACGAGGTCGCGCGCGTCGCGTCGCTCGCCCGCATCGACCTGTCGGAGGCGGAGATCGACCGCCTCTCGGGCGAGCTCGACGTGATCGTCGACGCCATCGCCCAGGTCAGCGAGGTCGCGACGCCGGACGTCCCGGCGACCAGCCATCCGCTCCCGCTCGTCAACGTGTTCCGTGACGACGTCCCGGTCGCTCCGCTTCCGGTCGACGATGTGCTCGCGAGCGCGCCGGCGTCGGAGGACGGCCGGTTCATGGTTCCGCAGATCCTCGGGGAGGAGTGAGATGACGGACGACCTCACGCGGCTGTCGGCCGCGGAACTCGCCGCGCGCCTCGCGGCCCGCGACGTGTCGAGCGTGGAGGCCACGCAGGCGCACCTCGACCGGATCGCCGCGGTGGACGGCGCGGTGCACGCGTACCTGCACGTCAGCTCGGACGAGGCGCTTGCCACCGCACGCGACGTCGACGCTCGCCGTGCCGCGGGCGAGGATCTCCACCCGCTCGCCGGTGTCCCGATCGCCGTCAAGGACGTGGTGGTGACGCAGGGGATCGCGACCACCGCGGGCTCGAAGATCCTCGAGGGCTGGGTCCCTCCGTACGACGCGACGCTGATCGAACGGATCAAGGCGGCCGGACTGCCGATCCTTGGCAAGACCAACATGGACGAGTTCGCGATGGGCTCGTCCACCGAACACTCGGCCTTCGGCCAGACCCACAACCCGTGGGACCTCGACCGGATCCCGGGCGGCTCGGGCGGCGGCTCCGCGGCCGCCGTCGCCGCGTTCGAGGCGCCGCTCGCGATCGGCACCGACACCGGTGGCTCGATCCGTCAGCCCGGCGCCGTGACCGGCACGGTCGGCGTGAAGCCGACCTACGGCGGTGTCTCGCGCTACGGGCTGATCGCGATGGCCTCGTCGCTCGACCAGGCGGGTCCTGTCACGCGCTCGGTCCTCGACGCCGCGCTGCTGCACGAGCTCATCGGCGGGCACGACCCTCGCGACTCGACGTCGATCGCCGAGCCGCTCGCCCCGCTGGTCGATGCCGCCCGGCAGGGTGCGCTCGGCGACCTGAAGGGCGTTCGTGTCGGCGTCGTCACCGAGCTCGGTGGGGAGGGCTACCAGGCGGGTGTGCGAGCCCGGTTCGAGGAGGGCCTCGACCTGCTCCGCGCAGCCGGGGCCGAGATCGTCGAGGTCTCGTGCCCGCACTTCGTCTACGCCCTCGGCGCGTACTACCTCATCATGCCGAGCGAGGCGTCGAGCAACCTCGCGAAGTTCGACGGCATGCGCTACGGCCTGCGGGTCGAGCCGTCGGAGGGCCCGGTCACGGCGGAGCGCGTCATGTCCGCGACGCGCGGCGCCGGCTTCGGTGACGAGGTCAAGCGTCGCGTGATCCTGGGGACGTACGCGCTCTCGGCCGGATACTACGACGCCTACTACGGCAGCGCCCAGAAGGTGCGCACGCTCATCCAGCGTGACTTCGACGCGGCCTTCGCCCAGGCGGACGTGCTGGTGTCGCCCACCGCGCCGACCACCGCGTTCAAGCTCGGCGAGAAGCTCGACGACCCGCTGGCGATGTACCTCAACGACGTCGCGACGATCCCCGCGAACCTCGCGGGCGTCCCGGGCATGTCGATCCCGTCGGGTCTGTCGGACGACGGGCTGCCCGTCGGTTTCCAGGTCCTGGCGCCCGCGAAGGCGGACGACCGGATGTACCGCGTGGGTGCGGCCCTCGAGGCCGCCCTGGAGAACGTCTGGGGCGGGCCGCTGCTGGCACAGGCCCCCGAGCTGGAGGTGGCGCGATGACCGCGACGTACGAGGCCCTCGTCGACTACGCCGACGCCGTCGAGCGGTACGACCCGGTGCTGGGCATCGAGGTGCACGTCGAGCTCGGCACCCGGACCAAGATGTTCTGTGCGGCCGAGGTGGAGTTCGGCGGCGAGCCGAACACCCAGACGACGCCGGTGTCGCTCGGCCTGCCGGGCGCACTGCCGGTCGTGAACGGCAAGGCGGTCGAGTTCGCGATCCGCATCGGCCTCGCGCTCAACTGCGAGATCGCCGAGACCTGCCGGTTCGCGCGCAAGAACTACTTCTACCCGGACGTCCCCAAGAACTTCCAGACGTCGCAGTACGACGAGCCGATCGCCCACGACGGGTGGCTCGACGTCGAGCTCGAGGACGGGACGGTGTTCCGCGTCGAGATCGAGCGCGCGCACATGGAGGAGGACGCCGGCAAGAACACGCACGTCGGCGGCGCCGCCGGCCGTATCCACGGCGCGGAGTACTCGCTCGTCGACTACAACCGTGCGGGGATCCCGCTGGTGGAGATCGTGACACGTCCGATCGAGGGCGCGGGCGACCGTGCCCCCGAGGTCGCGCGCGCCTACGTGCAGACGCTGCGCGACATCTTCCGCGCCCTCGAGGTCTCCGAGGCGCGGATGGAGCGTGGCAACGTCCGCGCGGACGTCAACGTGTCGCTCCGTCCGACGCCCGAGAGCCCGCTCGGCACCCGGACCGAGACGAAGAACGTCAACTCGTTCCGTTCGGTCGAGCGCGCGGTCCGGTACGAGATCTCGCGCCAGGCGGGCGTGCTCGACGCCGGCGGCTCCGTGATCCAGGAGACGCGGCACTGGCACGAGGACACGGGCGAGACCACGTCGGGCCGCGTGAAGTCCGACGCCGAGGACTACCGCTACTTCCCCGAGCCCGACCTCGTGCCGGTGGCACCGAGCCGCGACTGGGTCGAGGAGATCCGGGCGTCGCTCCCGGAGCTGCCCGCGGCGCGCCGTCGGCGGCTGCAGGGCGAGTGGGGCTACACGGACCTCGAGATGCGCGACGTGGTGAACGCGGGAGCCGTCGAGATCATCGAGGCCACCGTCGCCGCGGGCGCGAGCCCGGCCGGCGCGCGCAAGTGGTGGATGAGCGAGCTGGGCCGCCGCGCCAAGGAGCAGGAGCTCGAGCTCGAGCAGCTCCCGGTGACGCCCGCCCAGATCGCGGAGCTGCAGGGCCTCGTGGACTCTGGGCGCATCAACGACAAGCTCGCGCGCCAGGTCCTCGACGGCGTGCTCGCCGGCGAGGGTGGCCCGGAGGCCGTCGTGGTCGCGCGCGGGCTCGAGGTCGTCTCCGACGACGGCCCGCTGCTCGCTGCGATCGACGACGCGCTCGCCGCACAGCCGGATATCGCGGAGAAGATCCGCAGCGGCAACCTCGGGCCCGTGGGCGCGATCATCGGTGCGGTCATGAAGGCGACGCGCGGCCAGGCGGACGCGGGGCGTGTCCGCGAGCTCGTGCTCGAACGGGTCAGCTGACAGGGGGGGGCGTATGACTCGGGGTCCGGTGCTCCACGGCGAAGTCGTCAGACTGCGTCCGATCGAGGCACACGACGCGGAGCGGCTGTGGGAAGCGGTCCAGGACCCGGAGTCGACGCGCCTCACGGGCACGACGGCGACGTTCGCCCGCGAGGACATCGACGCGTGGGCGGCCGAGGTCGCGGATCGGCCCGGCCGGTACGACTGGGCGATCGTGTCGGCCGCGGTCCGTGACGGTCGCCCGGTGTCGGACGACCTGATCGGCGAGATCGTGCTGAACGAGGTCGACGCGTCCGCCCGGTCGGCGAACCTGCGGCTCCAGCTCCTGCCGAACTATCGGGGCCGCGGGTACGGGCGGGACGCCATCTTCGAGGTGCTCCGTTACGCGTTCGACGGGTCCGCGGACGACGACGGCCCGCACCTGCACCGGGTCGGGCTGGACGTCCTGAGCATCAACCCGCGGGCGCGCGCGTTGTACGAGTCGTTGGGCTTCCGTGAGGAAGGCCGGCTGCGTGACGTCTACCGCGACGGCGACCGCTGGGCGGACGCGATCGTCATGAGCATCCTCGAGGACGAGTTCCGCGCGTTCGTCTGACCCCTGCGGGTGCGTCCCTGTAAGGCCGGTGGGAGAGTCGGCCTCATGGTCCAGGGGGAGGACGACGGCGCCGGCGACGGTGCGGCCGCCGCGGAAGCGGCTCGCCCCCGCGTGCCCCGAGACCACGCCTTCTTCGGTCACCCGCTGGGTCTCATGACCCTGTTCACGACCGAGCTGTGGGAGCGCTTCAGCTACTACGGCATGCGGGCGATCCTGCTCTATTACCTCACCGACACCGTCGCCGACGGTGGTCTGGGGATCGAGCGCACGACCGGCCTCGCTCTGGTCTCGATCTACGGCACGAGCGTCTACCTGCTGTCCGTCGTCGGCGGCTGGCTCGCCGACCGCATGATCGGCTCACGCCGCGCGACCCTCTACGGCGGCATCGTGATCGCTGCCGGGCACGTGTCGCTCGCCGTCCCGGGGGCGGGTTTCTCCGCTGTCGGCGTCTGCCTGGTCGCGCTCGGCACCGGTCTGCTCAAGCCGAACGTCTCCTCGATGGTGGGCGACCTGTACGACCGGGACGACGACCGCCGCGACTCGGCGTTCTCGATCTTCTACATGGGCATCAACATCGGCTCGCTCGCCGCACCGTTCCTCGTCGGGCTGGCGCGGGACTGGGGCGGGTACCACGCCGGCTTCGCGGTCGCGGCCGTCGGCATGGGCGCCGCGCTGGTGTTCTTCGTGGCGGGCCGCAAGTACTTGGGCGGCGCCGGCGACGACGTCCCGAACCCGATCCGGCCCGAGGAACGCCCCACGCTGGTACGGCACGGCCTGCTGATCGCTGTGGGCGTCGTCGTGATCGTCGGGTTCGCGGCCCTGACGACGCACGGCGGAGCGCTCGACATCTTCATCAACACGATGTCCTACCTCGCGTTCGTGGCGCCGGTCGCCTACATCACGGTGATGTACCGGTCGCCTCGTGTCACGCGCGTCGAGCAGCGTCGCGTCGTCGCGTACATCCCGCTGTTCGTCGCGGCGATGCTGTTCTGGATGATCTTCGAGCAGGCGGCGACGACGCTGTCCGACTTCGCCCAGGACAGGACGGACCTGCAGTTCTTCGGCGTGACGATCAGCCCGGAGTTCTTCCAGTCGGTCAACCCGGCCGCGATCATCGTGCTCGCACCCGTGTTCGCGTGGATCTGGGTGCGGACGGGCGACCGGCCCCCGACCGCCTACAAGTTCGGGATCGGGCTGACGTTCGCCGCGCTCTCTTTCGTCTTCCTGGCCGCGGCGTCCGCGGTCGTGGGTGACGGCAAGGCCGGGTCGTGGGTGCTCGTCACCGTGTACGTGATCCAGACGATCGGCGAGCTGTGCCTGTCGCCGGTCGGCCTGGCCGCCACGACGCTGCTCGCACCTGCCGCCTTCCGGAGCCAGGCGATGGCGCTGTGGTTCCTCGCGCCGTCGGCGGGCCAGGCGATCACCGCGCAGCTCGTCAAGGCGACGCCGGACGTCTCGGACACCGCGTACTTCGGCGCGATCGGCGTTGTGACGCTCGCCCTCGCTGGGATCCTGTTCGCGCTCGCGCCCTGGGTCACCCGGCACATCCGCAGCGCGGACACGCTCGCCGCCGTCGAGCACGCCGTGTAGCGGGGGACAGCCCGCCGACTCGTCCCTAGGCTGGCGAGCATGGCGGACATCGACATCAAGCCACGCTCGCGGCAGGTCACGGACGGGATCGAGGCGACGGCCTCGCGCGGGATGCTCCGCGCCGTCGGCATGGGCGACGACGACTTCGCGAAGCCGCAGATCGGCGTCGCGTCGTCGTGGAACGAGATCACACCGTGCAACCTGTCGCTCGACCGGCTCGCGCAGGGCGCCAAGGAGGGCGTGCACGCCGCGGGCGGCTACCCGCTCGAGTTCGGCACCATCTCCGTCTCCGACGGCATCTCGATGGGCCACGAGGGGATGCACTTCTCGCTCGTGAGCCGCGACATCATCGCGGACTCGGTGGAGACGGTGATGTCCGCCGAGCGCCTCGACGGGTCCGTGCTGCTCGCGGGCTGCGACAAGTCGTTGCCCGGCATGCTCATGGCGGCCGCGCGCCTCGACCTGGCGAGCGTGTTCCTCTACGCCGGCACGATCGCCCCGGGGTGGGTCAAGCTCGAGGACGGCAGCGAGCGGCAGGTCACGCTCATCGACGCGTTCGAGGCCGTCGGCGCGTGCGCGCGCGGGCTCCTGAGCGAGCGCGACCTCGACGCGATCGAGCGCGCCATCTGCCCCGGCGAAGGCGCGTGCGGCGGCATGTACACCGCGAACACGATGGCGTCGGTGGCCGAGGCCATGGGGATGTCGCTGCCGGGCTCGGCCGCCCCGCCGTCGGCGGACCGCCGGCGCGACCAGTTCGCGCACCGCTCGGGCGAAGCGGTGGTCGAGCTGCTGCGGCAGGGCATCACGGCCCGGGACATCATGACGAAGGACGCCTTCGAGAACGCGATCGCGGTGGTGATGGCGTTCGGCGGCTCGACCAACGCCGTCCTGCACCTGCTCGCGATCGCCCACGAGGCGGACGTCGACCTCACGCTCGCGGACTTCGACCGCATCGGCTCGCGCGTGCCCCACCTGTCGGACGTCAAGCCGTTCGGCCGGTACGTCATGAACGACGTCGACCGGATCGGCGGTGTTCCCGTCGTCATGAAGGCGCTGCTCGACGCCGGGCTGATCCACGGCGACGCCCTCACCGTGACCGGCCGGACCGTGGCCGAGAACCTCGAGGCCATCAACCCTCCCGACCCCGACGGCAAGGTCCTGCGGGCGCTCGACCACCCCATCCACCACACGGGCGGCATCACGATCCTCGGCGGCACGCTCGCCCCGGACGGCGCCGTCGTGAAGTCCGCCGGGTTCGACTCGGACGTGTTCGAGGGGACCGCGCGGGTCTTCGAGCGTGAGCGCGCGGCGCTCGACGCGCTGGAGGACGGCACGATCCAGGCCGGCGACGTCGTCGTGATCCGGTACGAAGGCCCCAAGGGTGGGCCGGGGATGCGCGAGATGCTCGCCATCACGGGTGCGATCAAGGGGGCCGGCCTCGGCAAGGACGTCCTCCTCGTCACCGACGGGCGGTTCTCCGGCGGGACCACCGGGCTGTGCGTCGGCCACATCGCGCCCGAGGCCGTCGACGGCGGACCGGTCGCGTTCGTCCGCGACGGCGACCGGATCCGGCTCGACGTCGCGAGCAAGACGCTCGACCTGCTCGTGGACGACGCCGAGCTCGCCGCCAGGCGCGAGGGCTGGGCGCCCGTGCCCCACGGGTACACGCGGGGCGTGCTCGCCAAGTACACGAAGCTCGTCCAGTCCGCGTCGCGGGGCGCGATCCTCGAGTAGGGGGCAGGGTCCGGGGGTCGCCGAGCGGTCGACTCGGGCGGAACCGGACGACCCGGTGGTGTTCGGGACGAAGTGCGCTACAGTGCGCGCACTGTCACAGCCGACACCCAGGGGGTCCGATGCCGTTCCCGGCAGGAACCGAGCTCGCCGTGCGCACCCACGGCCTGCGCAAGACGTACCGCACCCGCCGTGGACGCCGGCGCGTGGCCGTCGAAGGCCTGGACCTGGAGGTCCCCCGTGGCGGGGTCCACGGCTTCCTCGGGCCGAACGGGTCGGGCAAGACGACGTCCATCCGGATGCTCCTCGGGCTCTCGCGCGCCGACGCCGGGACCATGGAGATCTTCGGGACCCCCGTGCCCCGGCATCTCCCGGACGTCGTCGCACGCGTGGGGGCCATCGTCGAGCAGCCCAAGTTCTTCCCCGCGTTCACCGGCCGCAAGAACCTCGCGCTGCTCGCGCGCGGCATCGGGACTCCGGGCGACGCCGTCGACCGGGTGCTCCACGAGGTCGGCCTGGGGGAGCGGGGGGACGAGCGGTTCCGCTCCTACTCGCTCGGCATGAAGCAGCGGCTCGCGATCGCCGCGACGCTTCTCAAGGACCCGGAGCTGCTGATCTTCGACGAGCCGACCAACGGCCTCGACCCGGCCGGGATCCGCGAGATCCGGGACACCATGCGCACGCTGGGCGCCCAGGGCAAGACGGTCGTCGTGTCCAGCCACATCCTCGCGGAGGTCCAGCAGGTCGCCGACACCGTCTCGATCATCGGCCACGGCCGGCTGCTCGCGAGCGGACGCGTCGCCGACCTCGTCGGCGGCGGCGCGGCGCCCGTGCGGGTCGGCGTCGACGAGCCCGAGCGCGCGGCCGGGGTGCTGCGCGCGGGTGGCTGGGAGGTGCGCGTCGACGGCGAGCGCCTCGTGGTCGACGGCGTCGAGGACGCCGCACGCATCACGCGGGCGCTCGCGGACGAGAGGCTCTACGTCCGCGAGCTCGTCACGCTCGCCCCCGATCTGGAGCAGGTGTTCCTCGATCTGACCGCGGGCGTCGACTCCGCGGGCGGCGAGGTCCACGAGGCGAAACAACGGGAGTCCGTCGACGCCGGGGAGGTGGCGGCATGAGGCTCGCACGCGTGGAGCTGGACCGGTACCGGTCGCGGCGCCTGGTGCGGTGGGCGACCGTGCTCGCGGTCGGCGTCGGGCTGCTGCTGGGTGCGTCGTCGTGGTGGCAGGCTCGTCCGCCGAGCGCAGCCCAGGTCGCGCAGGCCCGGGAGATCGTCACCCAGCAGCAGGAGGACTGGGCGGCCAACGGCGCCCAGTACGTCAAGGACTGTCAGGACGACCAGGCGGCCAACCCGTCGAACTACCCGGCCGACTTCGACTGCGCGACGGACATGCAGCCCGACCTGAAGCTCTCCGACTTCCTGCCGTCGCGCGGGACGTTCGCCGAGGAGGGCGTCCGCACGCTGAAGACGGACGCCTACCTGCTGCTGGGCCTCGTGCTGCTGCTGGGCGCGAGCTTCGTCTGCGCGGAGTCCGTCTCGGGTGCGCTGTCCACGTGGCTCACGTTCGAGCCGCGGCGGACCCGCGTCTACGGGACGAAGACAGCCGCCGCAGCACTCGGCGGCGCGGTCGTCGCAGCCGTCGGCTTCGCGGTCGCGCTGGGAGGCCAGTGGCTCGCGTTCGCGCTCCGAGACCTGGCCCCGGCGACCGGGCACCTGTGGACGCAGGTCGCGGCCGAGGGCGGGAGGGTCGTCGTGCTCGCGGTGGCGGTCGCCGCCATCGGCGCGGGGCTCGGGTTCCTGCTCCGGCACACGACGGCGGTGCTCGGCGTCGTCGCCGCGTTCTTCGCCCTCGTGGACGCAGCAGTCGTCCGGACGGCGCTCGAGCAGCCCCGCTGGACGCTCACCGTCTCGTCCGACGCGTGGATCACCGCGCACGGCACGTACACCGTCGAGAAGTGCACTCCGGTGAGCGGCGGCATGTCGTGCGAGTACATCGAGCACGTGGTGTTGATGACGCACGGCGGGCTCGTCCTGGCCGGTGTCACCGTCGTCGTGGTGGTGCTCGGCTGGCTCGTGTTCCGTCGGCGCGACGTCGCCTGAGCCCCGAGATCCCGGCGCGCCGGGTGCGGACGTCCAGCACGTGAGACGTCCGCACCCGGCGTGTGACATCCGAGGGGGATCGGCGTACGGTGAACTCCGTGCAGACGATCCTCCTCGTAGTACTTCCTGAGCGCGCCGGCTGAGGCCACCGCACAGGTCTCGTCAGCGCGCACCCCTCGAAGCACCCGTGGACCGGGTCGAGGGGTTTTTTCATGTCGACAGTCCGCACCCCGCGCCCGCCGCCCGCCGGCGGACGTACCAGCCGATCACAGGAGACACGATGGTCCAGGGCCCGATCCCGGCACCGCCGCGCTCGACGACTCCGTCGTCGGTGCGCCCCTCCGCTCGCCCCGCCACGGCGAAGCCCGCCCGTCCCGCGACCCGCAAGGTAGCCGGTGAGGGCCTTGGCGCCGTCGCCGACGGGTCGCGTGTCGGGCCGGTCGAGGTTACGGGCGCCGAGTCGATCGTGCGGTCCCTCGAGGCGGTCGGCGTCGACACCGTGTTCGGCATCCCCGGCGGTGCGATCCTGCCGCTGTACGACCCGCTCATGGACTCCCAGAAGCTCCGCCACATCCTCGTGCGGCACGAGCAGGGCGGCGGCCACGCGGCCTCCGGCTACGCCCACGCGTCCGGCAAGGTCGGCGTGTGCATGGCGACCTCGGGGCCGGGAGCGACCAACCTCGTGACGCCCATCGCCGACGCGAACATCGACTCGATCCCGTTGGTGGCGATCACCGGGCAGGTCGGCGCGTCGTTCATCGGCACGGACGCCTTCCAGGAGGCCGACATCGTGGGCATCACGATGCCGGTCACCAAGCACAACTACCTGGTCACGGACCCGGCCGAGATCCCGCGCGTCATCGCGGAGGCCTTCCACATCGCCCGCACGGGCCGCCCGGGGCCGGTGCTCGTCGACATCGCGAAGTCCGCGATGCAGGCGACCACCACGTTCTCGTGGCCGCAGGAGCTCGACCTGCCCGGGTACCACCCGGTGACCAAGCCGCACTCCAAGCAGATCCGTGAGGCGGCCAAGCTCCTCGCGACCGCGCGCAAGCCCGTGCTGTACGTGGGCGGCGGCGTCGTGCGGGCGGACGCGTCGGCCGAGCTGCGCCAGCTCGTCGACCTGTCCGGTGCACCTGCCGTCACCACGCTCATGGCGCGCGGTGCGCTGCCCGACTCGCACCCGCAGAACCTCGGGATGCCCGGCATGCACGGGACCGTGGCCGCGGTCGCAGCGCTCCAGCAGGC
This sequence comes from Luteimicrobium sp. NPDC057192, assembly GCF_042670205.1. Lineage (NCBI taxonomy): Bacteria > Bacillati > Actinomycetota > Actinomycetes > Micrococcales > Luteimicrobium > Luteimicrobium sp. NPDC057192. Next base: position 10,890 of record NZ_JBHUWD010000027.1, read on the forward strand.
CGACCTGGTCGTCGCCCTCGGTGCCCGCTTCGACGACCGCGTGACCGGGAGCCTCGACTCGTTCGCGCCCCACGCGGTGATCGTCCACGCGGACATCGACCCCGCGGAGATCGGCAAGAACCGCGTCGTCGACGTGCCGATCGTCGGTGACCTGCGCGAGGTCCTCGCCGACCTGCTGCCCGAGCTCGCCCGCGAGCAGGAGACGCACGGCAAGCCCGACGTCGAGGGCTGGTGGCAGCTCATCGACGGGTGGCGCGAGTCGTTCCCGCTCGGCTACGCCGAGCCCGAGGACGGTCTCCTCGCTCCGCAGTACGTCATCGAGCGGCTCGGCGCGCTGTCCGGCCCCGAGTCCGTGTACGTCGGCGGCGTCGGTCAGCACCAGATGTGGGCCGCGCAGTTCATCCGCTACGAGCACCCCCGCACGTGGATCAACTCCGGCGGCCTCGGCACCATGGGCTACTCGGTGCCCGCCGCCATGGGCGCCAAGGTGGCCCGTCCCGACGCGACCGTCTGGTCCATCGATGGCGACGGCTGCTTCCAGATGACGAACCAGGAGCTCGCGACCTGCGTCATCAACGAGATCCCGATCAAGGTCGCGGTCGTCAACAACTCGTCGCTCGGCATGGTCAGGCAGTGGCAGACGCTGTTCTACAACCAGCGCTACTCCAACACGGACCTGCACACCGGCCACGGCACGCGCCGCGTCCCCGACTTCGTGAAGATGGCCGACGCCTACGGGTGCGTCGGGCTGCGCTGCGAGACCAAGGCCGACGTCGACGCGACGATCAAGCGCGCGCTCGAGATCGACGACCAGCCCGTCGTCGTGGACTTCACCGTGTCGCGGGACTCCATGGTCTGGCCCATGGTCCCCGCCGGCGTCTCCAACGACGACATCCAGTACGCGCGCGGCCTCACCCCCACGTGGGACCGCGACGAGGACTGACGAGCACAGGACCAGGAGAGAGACCCATGACCAGGCACACCCTGTCGGTGCTCGTCGAGAACAAGCCCGGCGTGCTCACGCGCGTCGCCGGCCTCTTCGCCCGCCGCGCGTTCAACATCCACTCGCTCGCCGTCGGCCCGACCGAGCACGACGACATCTCCCGCGTGACCGTCGTCGTCGACGTCGAGGACCACCCGCTCGAGCAGGTCACGAAGCAGCTCAACAAGCTCGTCAACGTGATCAAGATCGTCGAGCTCGAGTCGACCGCATCCGTGCTGCGCGAGCTGCTGCTCGTCAAGGTCCGCGCCGACGCCGGCACCCGCACCGCCGTGCTCGAGGTCGTCGAGCTGTTCCGCGCCAAGATCGTCGACGTGCACCCCGAGGCCGTCGTCGTCGAGGCGACCGGCACCTCCGAGAAGCTCGAGGCCCTCCTCACCGCCCTCGAGCCCTACGGCATCCGTGAGATCGTGCAGTCCGGTGCCGTCGCCATTGGACGCGGCCCGCGCTCCATCACCGACCGCGCGCTCGAGCGCGTTGCCCGCACCGCCTGACCTTTCCGTCCCAGACCCAACGAAGAATCCCACCAAGGAGAACCACCGTGGCTGAGCTGTTCTACGACGACGACGCCGACCTGTCCATCATCCAGAGCAAGAAGGTCGCCGTCATCGGTTACGGCAGCCAGGGGCACGCCCACGCGCTCAACCTCCGTGACTCCGGCGTCGACGTCACCATCGGCCTGCGCGAGGGCTCGTCCTCGCGCGAGAAGGCCGAGAACGAGGGCCTCAAGGTCCTCACCGTCGCCGAGGCCGTCAAGCAGGCCGACGTCGTCATGATCCTCGCGCCCGACCAGGCGCAGCGCGGCCTCTACGCCGACGAGATCGAGCCCAACCTCAAGTCCGACGCCGCGCTGTTCTTCGCGCACGGCTTCAACATCCGGTTCGGCTACATCAAGCCCGGCGCCGGCCACGACGTCGCCATGGTCGCCCCCAAGGGCCCCGGCCACCTCGTGCGCCGCGAGTACGTCGACGGCCGCGGCGTCCCCGTGATCGTCGCCGTCGAGCAGGACGCGTCGGGTCAGGCGTGGGCGCTCGCGCTGTCCTACGCCAAGGCCATCGGCGGCCTCCGCGCCGCCGGCATCAAGACGACCTTCACCGAGGAGACCGAGTCGGACCTCTTCGGCGAGCAGGCCGTCCTCTGCGGTGGCGCGTCGCAGCTCGTCCAGTACGGGTTCGAGACCCTCACCGAGGCCGGCTACCAGCCTGAGGTCGCCTACTTCGAAGTCCTCCACGAGCTCAAGCTCATCGTCGACCTCATGATCGAGGGCGGCATCGCCAAGCAGCGGTGGTCCGTCTCCGACACTGCCGAGTACGGCGACTACGTCTCCGGCCCGCGCGTCATCGACCCGCACGTCAAGGAGAACATGAAGGCCGTCCTCGCCGACATCCAGTCCGGCGCGTTCGCCGAGCGCTTCATCGCCGACCAGGACGCCGGCGCCCCCGAGTTCAAGGAGCTCCGCGCCAAGGGGGAGGCGCACCCGATCGAGGCGACCGGCCGCGAGCTGCGCAAGATGTTCGCATGGGTCAAGCCGTCCGACTCGGACTACGTCGAGGGCTCGGCCGCGCGCTGATCCTCTGCTCGCGTCGCCCTGCTGGGTGACGTCCGGACGGCCGAGCCGGACCCTTGTGCGCGATCTTCTGTCCGCGCCCCTCGTTCCTCGGGGCGCTCCCGTCAGACCCACCACGATCGCGCACAAGGGTCCGGCTCTGCCGTCCTCTGCTGTTTCCTCGCCTTCCGGGCGTCGTGTGTCGACGACGGCGTCGCTGCCGTTCGCTCGTCGCCGTCCGGGTCGGCTCGTCGGGTTTCGCGGAGGTGGCTGGTGGACTCGTGGACCGAACCGCACTGGGGGTCGTCGGCGCTGGTCGTCGTGGACGTGCAGGTGGACTTCGTCGAGGGCGGCGCCATGCCCGTCAGCGGGACGCGGGACGTGGTGCCCGCGCTCGTGCGGCTCGTCGAGGCGTACCGGGCGGCCGGGCTGCCCGTCGTGCACGTCGTGCGGCTGTATGACGGCGACGACGTCGACCTCGTGAGGCGTGCGGTGATCGCCGAAGGGGCGGCCGTCGTGCGGCCGGGGACGCCGGGGGCCGAGCTGCTCGAGGAGCTCCTGCCGGTCGGGGCCGGTGCGCTCGACGCCACCCTCTTGCTGCGCGGTGAGCCGCAGCACCTCGGGCCGCGCGAGGTCGCGCTCTGGAAGCCGCGGTGGTCGGCGTTCCACCGGACCTCCCTCGAGGAACTGCTGCGGGGCTGGGACGTCGACACCGTCGTCGTGGCCGGCTGCAACTTCCCCAACTGCCCCCGCGCCACCGTGATCGACGCGTCGCAGCGCGACCTCCGCGTCGCCGTCGTGCCCGACGCCACCTCGCAGGTCACCGACGAGAGGATCCGGCAGGTCGCGTCGCTCGGCGTCGCGATCGCGACGACCGAGGACGTCGTCGGCGCGGTCTCTGGTGTCGCCGCGCCCAGTCCCGAGCCCGTCGACCCGGCTCGTGCCGCACACGACCAGGCGCAGGCCGAGGCCGTGCTGGCCTACTGGGAGCGGGTACGGCACCTCGCCGGGATCGGCCAGCTCGACGTGGTCACCGGCAGGACCGTCGCGTCCGCGGTCCCGCCACCTGCGTGGTCCTTCGGGGACAGCCCGCGGCTCGCGGACGAGCTGCTCGCTCTGGTGCTCGCAGGGCGCAAGACCGCGACCTCGTCGTCGCTGGTCGAGTACGAGGACGGCGGTGAGCCGCTCCCTCGCGTCGGCGAGCTGTCCATCCTGCTCGACGGCGCCGGACGGCCACGCGCGATGATCCGCACCACGCGCGTCGACACCGTGCCCTTCGACCAGGTCTCGGTGGAGTTCGCAGCCGCGGAGGGCGAGGACGACCGGTCGCTCGCGTCGTGGCGCCGCGAGCACGAGCGGTACTTCCGGCGCGTCCTCGGCGAGGATCGCTTCGACCCCGCGATCCCCGTCGTCTGCGAGCGGTTCGAGCTCCTCCACCCGACCTGGTCCCTCGAACGCACCCTCACCACGCCATGACGGCCAGACTCTGAGACGGCCGTCCGGCAGGCGACCGCGAGGACGTACCCTGGCCGGCATGACGCGCACCAACTCGATCCGCCTGGCCGTCGTGGCCGGTGACGGGATCGGCACCGAGGTCGTCGAGCAGGGCCTGCGGGTCCTCGACGCGGCCCTCGCCGGCACCGACGTGACCGTGCAGACCACGGAGTTCGACCTCGGCGCCCGGCGCTGGCACGCGACCGGCGAGACGCTGAGCGACGCCGACCTCGCGAGCATCCGCGAGCACGACGCGATCCTCCTCGGAGCGATCGGTGACCCGACGGTGCCGTCGGGCGTCCTCGAGCGGGGACTCCTCCTCAAGCTGCGCTTCAGCCTCGACCACTACGTCAACCTGCGGCCGTCGAAGCTCTACCAGGGCGTGCGTTCGCCGCTCGCCGAGCCGGGCGAGATCGACTTCGTCGTCGTCCGTGAGGGCACCGAAGGGCCGTACACCGGCAACGGCGGTGCGCTGCGCGTGGGGACGCCGCAGGAGGTCGCGACCGAGGTCTCCGTCAACACGGCGTTCGGCATCGAGCGCGTGGTGCGCAACGCCTTCGAGCGTGCCCAGGCGCGCCCCCGCAAGCACCTGACGCTCGTGCACAAGCACAACGTCCTCGTGCACGCCGGCCACCTGTGGCGCCGGACCGTCGAGGCCGTGAACGCCGAGTACCCCGACGTCACCACGGACTACCTGCACGTCGACGCCGCCACGATCTTCCTCACCACGAAGCCGTCGCGCTTCGACGTGATCGTCACGGACAACCTCTTCGGCGACATCATCACCGACCAGGCCGCCGCCATTATCGGCGGGATCGGGCTCGCGGCGTCCGCGAACATCAACCCGGACCGCGACGCCGACGGGAACTTCGTCGCGCCGTCGATGTTCGAGCCGGTGCACGGCTCGGCCCCCGACATCGCAGGCCAGGGCAAGGCCGACCCGACCGCCACGGTCGCCTCGGTCGCGCTGCTCCTCGACCACCTCGGCTTCGCCGAGCAGTCGCGCGCCGTCGAGGCGGCCGTCGCGGCCGACCTGGCCGAGCGCGGCGACCGAGTACGGTCGACGGCCGAGGTGGGCGGCGACCTCGCCGCACGCGTCGCCGGCTGACCTGCCGCCTCGCGGGGCCCTGCCCCTCGGCCGTCTTCACCGGTAGATTCTTCTCAGCCAGTGAAAGGCCTGGAACCATGAGCATCACGACTGCCGTCAACGCGTTCGACATCCGCCTGACCGACACGCCCACGCCCGACGCCGACCGTGAGGCCGCGCTCGCCGCGCCCAAGTTCGGCACCGTCTTCAGCGACCACATGGCGCGCGTGAGCTGGTCTGCCGCAGACGGCTGGCACGACCGGCGCGTCGAGAAGTACGGACCGCTGCAGCTCGACCCGGCGACCGCCGTCCTGCACTACGCCCAGGAGATCTTCGAGGGTCTCAAGGCGTACAAGCACGCCGACGGCTCGGTCTGGACGTTCCGGCCCGAGGCCAACGCCGAGCGGTTCCGGCGGTCCGCGCACCGGCTCGCCCTGCCGCAGCTGTCCGCCGAGGACTTCGTCGGGTCGATCGAGGCGCTCGTCCGGACGGATGCCGCCTGGATCCCCACGGGCGAGGAGACCAGCCTCTACCTGCGGCCGTTCATGTACGCGTCCGAGGCTTTCCTCGGCGTGCGGCCGTCGCTCGAGGTCGAGTACCTCGTCATCGCGAGCCCCGTCGGCCCCTACTTCGCGGGCGGCGTGAAGCCGGTCTCGATCTGGGTGGCCGAGGACTACCACCGCGCGGGCGCCGGCGGGACCGGCGCCGCCAAGTGCGGCGGCAACTACGCCGCGAGCCTCCTCCCGCAGCAGGAGGCGTACGAGAAGGGCTGCGAGCAGGTCTGCTTCCTCGACGCGACGACCAACACGGCCGTCGAGGAGCTCGGCGGCATGAACGTGTTCGTCGTGCGCGCCGACGGGACCGTCGAGACGCCCGAGCTGACCGGGTCGATCCTCGAGGGCGTGACGCGCTCGTCGATCCTGCGGCTGCTGGCGGACAAGGGGCACGACGTCGTCGAGAAGCGCATCCCGCTCGACGAGCTGCTCGCCGGGCTCGCCGACGGCTCCGTCTCCGAGGTGTTCGCGTGCGGTACCGCCGCCGTCATCACCCCGATCGGCCGGCTCGCGGGCGAGGGGTTCGACGTGACGATCAGTGACGGGGTCGCAGGCGAGGTCACGAGCGCGATCCGCGACGAGCTCACCGACATCCAGTACGGCCGCGCCGACGACCGTTACGGGTGGCTGCACCGGCTCGTCTGAGCCAGCAGCGCGCGTCACGACCGGAACGGCCGCCCCGCCGCCCGAGAGGCGGTGAAGGCGGCCGCCGGCGCGTTGCGTCAGGCGCCGCGCGGCGGGTAGCTCGGCGGGTTCTGCCCCGCGGGTCCGGTCGACGGAGGTGCCGGGGTCGGGCGCGGAGCGGGGCGGATCGTGCGGGTCGCGACGCCCGCGAGCAGCGACCAGGTGGCGAGGCCGATGACGAGGTTTACGATGGCCGACAGCACCGCGCGGTCGAGGTGGCTGGTCCAGGCGAAGGGCAGCACCGTGATCAGGGCGGTGGCGAGGACCATCAGCCAACCGAAGAACCGCTTCGGCCGCGGCGTCGAGACGACGAGGAGCGCGAGCACGGCGGCGGCGAGGACGGCGAAGATCGCTCCGTCGATCGCGAAGGCTGCAGCGTGCGAGCCGGTGCTGAACAGGTCGGGCGGCGGCACCATGTCCTGGTCGAAGATGCCTTCGATCACGACGACGCCGACGAGGCCGATCAGGGCGGCGACCAGGGCCGTCGCGAGCGCGCCCGCGACGTAGCGGCCACCCTCGAGTGTCAGCTTGGGGTCGTACGGATCACGGGGCGCCGCGGGCGTGAAGTCGGAGCTGGGGTCGCCGGCCGGCTGACCGGAGGGTCCCTGCTGGCCGGGTGCGGGCTGGTACGGCTGGGACACGTCGGGCTCCTTCGGTCAGCGGTTCCGGACGCCCCCATCGTGCCGCGCACCGGGCTTCTGGGCACGTCAGCGGCGTGGACCACCCGCCGTCCGCCTGATGGACGCGGGTGACAGGACGCACCCGGGTGTGGCAACATCACGACCGTGACTCACCTGGTTGCGGAGCTTATTCTCACCTAGCGCGTTCGACACACCTCGTCGAACGCGCAGACCTCCCGCACCCCGGGGGGTTTTTTTGTTGCCGGGCCCACCACCGCCCGGCACCACGGAACGAGCTCCCGGCCCCGACCCCGGGCCGACCGTCGCGGCACCGCCGCTCGGCGACCGAGGTGGACCACGCTCGCCGGTGCCCCGCTCCATCCGGAGCGGGGCCCGGCGACGAAACCGACCGCACGCCTGCCGCTGTCCCCCCAGGTGCGGGACCGCAGGAAGAGAGCCACCCGATGACCTTCCACGTCTACGACACGACGCTCCGCGACGGTGCGCAGCAGGAGGGGATGAACCTCTCCGTCGCGGACAAGCTGGCGATCGCGCCGCTGCTGGACGAGCTGGGCGTCGGGTTCATCGAGGGCGGCTGGCCGGGTGCGGTACCGAAGGACACCGAGTTCTTCCGTCGTGCGGCCAAGGAGCTCGACCTCAAGAACGCGGTGCTCGCCGCGTTCGGTTCCACGCGCAAGGCGGGGACCCGCGCCGTCGACGACCCGCAGGTGCGGGCGCTGGTCGACTCGGAGGCGCCCGTCGTCGCGCTCGTCTCCAAGTCGGACCTGCGCCACGCCGAGCGCGCGCTGCGCACCACGGGCGACGAGAACCTGGCGATGATCTCCGACACCGTCGCCTTCCTCGTGCGCGAGGGCCGCCGCGTCGTCGTGGACGCCGAGCACTTCTTCGACGGCTACCGGTTCGACGCCGACTACTCGCGGGCCGCGGTCCTCACGGCGTTCGAGGCCGGAGCCGAGGTCGTGGCGCTGTGCGACACGAACGGCGGCATGATCCCCGACTGGATCACCGAGATCGTCTCCGAGCTCCGCGAGCACACCGGTGACCGGATCCTCGGCATCCACACGCACAACGACTCGGGCTGCGCCGTCGCGAACTCCCTGGCCGCGGTGAGCGCAGGCGCGACCCACGTCCAGGGCACCGTCAACGGGTACGGGGAGCGGACCGGCAACGCGGACCTCCTCACCATCGTGGCGAACCTCGAGCTCAAGCTGGGCCGGCAGCTCCTCGCCGCCGACGGGCTGCAGGAGGCCACGCGGATCGCGCACGCGATCAGCGAGCTGACCAACATCACGCCCTACGGACGTCAGCCGTACGTCGGCGCGAGCGCGTTCGCGCACAAGGCCGGCCTCCACGCGAGCGCCATCAAGGTCGACCCCGACCTGTACCAGCACATCGACCCGACGCTCGTCGGCAACGACATGCGCATGCTGATCTCCGACATGGCAGGGCGCGCGTCGATCGAGCTCAAGGGTCGGGAGCTCGGGTTCGACCTGGCCGGACAGGGGGACCTGCTCTCGCGCGTGACCAACCGGGTCAAGGACGCCGAGGCGCACGGCTACACCTACGACGCCGCCGACGCCTCCTTCGAGCTCCTCCTGCGCGAAGAGATCGACGGCAGCCTCCCGCCGTACTTCCGCGTCGAGAGCTGGCGGACGATCGTCGAGACCCGGCCGGAGTCGAGCGGGACGGAGAAGGCCGACGGCGTCGTCGCGACCGCCGAGGCCACGGTCAAGCTCCACACCGGCGAAGAGCGCATCGTCTCGACCGGCGAGGGCAACGGGCCCGTCAACGCCCTCGACCACGCGCTGCGCCAGGCGCTCGTGCGCGTGTACCCCGAGCTCGAGGAGTTCGAGCTCATCGACTTCAAGGTCCGCATCCTCGACCAGTCGCACGGCACCGACGCGATCACGCGCGTGCTCATCGAGACGACCGACGGCAACCGCTCCTGGTCCACCGTCGGCGTCGGGCCGAACCTCATCGAGGCTGCGTGGGAGGCCCTGACCGGGTCGACGGTCTACGGGCTCATCCACGCAGGCGTCGAGCCGCGCTGACCCCGCGACGCAGACGGGCCGTCTGCGTCCCGACGGGAATCGAGCGTCAGGGCTCGCGCGTGACCTCGAGCTGCACGCGGGTGCCGGCGAGCCGCGCGACCATGTCGTCGAGGAGCGCCGCGGAGCGCTCGCCGAAGCCGTCGCCCGCGGTGCCCCGGACGGCGAGGTGGATGCGCACCGGGTAGGACGTGCCGGCCGACTCGGGGACGATGCCCTTGACCCTGTCGGTCGTGACGGCGGTCAGCGTCGCCTGCACGAGGGCGCGCAGCTCGCCACGGGTCGAGTCGTCGTCGGACCCGGCTTCCGTGGCGAGATCTACGCGCAGCTGCCCGGCCGCGTCGTCCCAGACGGGAGCCGCGCCGCCCCGCGGGTAGCTCACGACGGCGAGCGGCGCCACGCCCTGCAGGCGTCCCACCAGGTCCTCGGCCTCGTGGCGCGTGTACGGGCCGTAGTCGTCCTCGCACACCGCGACCTCGAGACGCACCGACGCGCCCTTGGCGCCCTGCGGCATCGAGTGGCCGAACTCGCCTTCGCGCACGCCGCGGACGACGCCCAGCACGAGGGTCCCGAGGGCCTCCGCGGTCTCCCGGTCGTCGTCGGGCACGGCCACGAGCGAGCTGCGGAGCACGACCTCGTTCGTGGACGCGCGCCACGTCTCGGTGACGTCGTCGGGCACGGGCGGGAGCTCGGCGGGCGCGGCCTCGCGGCGGGCGAACGGGTTCTTCATGCGGACCAGGGTGGCACACGTCATGCCTACGCTCGGAATCGGCGGCCCACCTGGCCGGTTGTCGCCTGAGGACGGCTGGTAGGACGACGAGAACGGAGCGTGACGTGCGCGGCGAGTACAAGGTCCCCGGGGGCAAGCTGGTGGCGGTCGACGTCGAGACCCACTCGGGGTCCGCAGGGGACGTGATCGCGTCCGCGGCCGTGAGCGGCGACTTCTTCCTGGAGCCCGACGACGCGCTCGAGCTCATCGACGCCGCGCTCGTCGGGCGTCCCACCGACGCGAGCGTGGCCGACCTCGCGCGGGCCGTCGACGCGGCTCTCGCGACCGCGCCGTACGACGTCGCGCTCGTCGGCTTCGACGCCGAGGCCGTCGCGATCGCCGTCCGCCGGGCCCTGGGGCACGCGACCGGGTGGCAGGACCACGTGTTCGAGGTCGTCCACGAGGTCGCCCAGACTCCCGCCATGCACATGGCCCTCGACCAGGCGCTCGCCGAGTCCGTCGGCCGGGGCGACCGCGGCCCGACGCTGCGGATCTGGGAGTGGGAGCGGCCCGCCGTCGTCATCGGCTCGTTCCAGTCGCTGCGCAACGAGGTCGACGCCGAGGGTGCAGAGCGTCACGGGGTCACCGTCGTGCGCCGGGTCTCCGGTGGCGGGGCGATGTTCATCGAGCCCGGCAACACCATCACCTACTCGCTCACCGTGCCCGCGTCGCTCGTCGAGGGGCTGAGCTTCGAGCGGTCGTACGCGTTCCTCGACGACTGGGTGCTGGGCGCGCTCGCCGACGTCGGCGTCGAGGCCACCTACCAGCCGCTCAACGACATCGCGTCGGCCAAGGGCAAGATCGGCGGCGCCGCCCAGAAGCGGATGGCCGACGGGACCGTCCTGCACCACGTGACGATGTCCTACGACATCGACGCCGACAAGATGGTGGAGGTCCTGCGGATCGGCCGCGAGAAGCTGTCCGACAAGGGCACGAAGAGCGCCAACAAGCGGGTCGACCCGGTGCGCTCGCAGACCGGTCTGCCGCGCGAGGACGTCATCGAGGCGTTCAAGAAGCACTTCGAGGGCCGCTACCGGACGGTGCCGGGCGAAGTCACCGCCCAGGAGCGGGAGCGCGCCGAGGAGCTGGTCCGCACCAAGTTCGACACGCCGGAGTGGACCGCGCGCGTGCCGTGAGCGACGGGCCGCGCGAGCGGCTCGGTCAGGTCCGGTCGCCGAAGATGGCCGTGCCCACCCGGACGATCGTGGCACCCTCGCCGACGGCGAGCTCGAGGTCGCCGCTCATCCCCATCGAGAGCTCGCGCGCGCCGGACGTCCCCGACGTGCCGCCGCGGACGTCGTCGCGCAGGTCACGCAGGCACGCGAAGCCCCGCCGCACGGTCGTGTCGTCGGTGGTGCGCGCGCCGATCGTCATGAAGCCGACGAGGTGGATGCGGGGGAGTGCCGCCACGGCGAGGGCGAGGTCCGCCGCACGGTCGGGCTCGATCCCCGTCTTCGACGCCTCGCCCGAGACGTTGACCTGGACCATGACCTCGAGATCGGTGTCGACGGTTTCCGCGCGCCGGGACAGCCGCTGCGCGAGCCCGAGCGAGTCCACCGTCTCGACGCACGACGCCAGCCCGACGACGGCGTTGACCTTGTTGGACTGGAGGTGCCCGATGAGGTGCGTGCGCAGGCGTCCCGACGCCACGGCGTCCTGCAGGGCGGGGGCCTTGGCGACCAGCTCCTGGACCCGGTTCTCCCCGACGAGGTCGACGCCCGCCGCCACGGCTGCGAGGACGACGTCCGCAGGCTGCGTCTTGGTGGCGACGAGGAGGCGCACGGAGGCGGGGTCCCGGCCGGCGTCGGTCGCGGCACGGGCGATGCGCTCCCGGACCCGGGCGACGTTCGCCGCGACGCGCGCCACGAGGTCCGGCGGGGGGACGAGACCCAGCGCACCCGTCGGAGCAGGGGCGGGGACGTCGTCGTACATGGGCCGAGTCTAGGAGCCCCAGCGCGCATGCGCGCCCGTCGGGGACACTGGAGGCATGAAGACGATCCTCAACGTTCTCTGGCTGGTGCTGAGCGGCTTCTGGCTCGCCCTCGGCTACGTGGCGGCGGGAATCATCTGCTGCATCCTCATCGTCACCATCCCGTTCGGGATCGCGTCGTTCCGAATCGCCGGCTACGCGCTGTGGCCGTTCGGCCGGACCATCGTCGACAAGCCGGGCGCCGGCGCGGGCTCGGTGATCGGCAACGTCATCTGGATCGTCTTCGCGGGGCTGTGGCTCGCGATCGGGCACATCGTCAGCGGCATCGCGCTCTGCATCACGATCATCGGCATCCCGTTTGGCATCGCGAACTTCAAGATGGTGCCGATCTCGCTCGTCCCGCTCGGCAAGGACATCGTCAGCACCGACACCCTGCGCCAGCCGTACCCGGCCGGCTACCCGTACCCGCCGCAGGGCTGACCTGCGCGCGGCGTCGCCGGCTGTCGTCAGTCCCGGGCGACGGGCGCCGTCGTCGCGCCCGTGAGGCGCACGAGGTCCTCCGGGGCGAGCCCGACGTCGAAGCCCCGCCGACCGCCCGACACGTACACGGTGTCGAACGCGAGCGCCGAGTCGTCGAGCACCGTGACGAGCCGCTGCTTCTGCCCGAGCGGCGAGATCCCGCCGACGACGTAGCCGGTCGCGCGCTCGGCAGCGGCCTGCTCCGCGAGCGCCGCCTTCTTGCCACCCGCCGCCTTGGCGAGGGCCTTGAGGTCCAGCTTGCGGTCGACGGGCACGATCCCGACGACGAGCCGCCCGTCGACGTCGCTCACGAGCGTCTTGAAGACCCGGGCCGGCTCGACGCCGATCGCCGCGGCTGCCTCCAGCCCGTACCCGAGATCGGTGGACGGGTCGTGCTCGTACGGGTGCTGCGTGAACGTGACGCCGGCCCGCTCGAGGGCGACGACCGCCGGGGTGCCGCCGTGGCCCGCGCTCTTGCCGCCGGACCGACTCTTCTTCGCCATGACCCCATGGTGCCAGGGCACCGCGTGGCTCCGCCGCAGGTCAGAGGCGCCCGGCGCGCACGACCTCCAGCACGACCTCGCCGGCCTCGTCGCTCGCCGCCAGGTCGACGACGGCGTCGAGCACCCAGTCGTGGTCGCCGTCCGGGTCGTCGAGGGTCTGGCGGACGAACCAGGTCCCCGGTGCGAGGTCCTCGCCCGACGGCGTCTCGCCCGACTCGACGAGCGTCACCAGGGCGGTGGACCGGGCGCCCGCGTCGATGCCGATCGCGTCGTCGCCGTACTCCTCGAACATGGGGTCGAGCGCGTCGTGCCAGGCGCCGGCGTCCCAGCCCGACGTGCCGTCGAGCGAGCCGAGGGCGTCCCAGTCCTCGCGCGACGCCAGCTCGACGCGCCGGAACAGCGCGTTGCGGACGAGCACGCGCAGCGCGCGGGGCGTCGCCGTCAGCGGGCGCGCGGCCGCGGACTCTCCCGTGCCTGCGAGGGGGGTGTCGCCCGTCTGGTCGTCCGCGTCGTCGTCGACGGGGCGCGCCAGGCGCTCCCACTCGTCGAGCAGGCTCGAGTCGACCCCGCGGACGAGCTCGCCCAGCCACTCCGTGATCTCGAGGACCTCCTCGGTGCGGTGCTCCTCGGGGACGGTGCGGCGGATCGCCCGGTACGCGTCGGCGAGGTAGCGCAGGACGACGCCCTCGGTCCGGTCGAGCTGGTACGTCGAGACGAGCTCGGCGAATGTCATGGCGCGCTCGAGCATGTCGCGGACGACCGACTTGGGCGACAGCCGCGCGTCGGACACCCAGGGGTTGGAGCGCCGGTACGTCTCGAACGCCGGCTCGAGGAGCTCGGCGAGCGGCTGCGGCCAGGTGACGTCCTCGAGCGCGGCCATGCGCTCGTCGTAGTCGTAGCCCTCGGCCTTCATCGCGGCGACCGCCTCGCCCCGTGCCTTGAACTGCTGGGCGACCAGGACCTGGCGCGGGTCGTCGAGGGTGGCCTCGATGACGGAGACGACGTCGAGCGGGTACTCCGGCGCTTCGGTGTTCAGCAGGTCCATGGCCGCGAGCGCGAACGGCGAGAGCGGCTGGTCGAGCGCGAAGTCGCGGGGCACGTCGACCGTGAGCCGCACGCTCGGGTGCCAGCCGCGCGGGTCGGCCTTGTCGGGGACACGCACCCGCTCGACGATCCCGGCGACCCGCAGCGACCGGTAGATACGGAACACCTGCCGGACGTGCTCGGCGCGCTGCGCGTCGGTGTCGTGGTTGGCGAGGAGCAGGTGGCGCATCGCGAGGACGGGGTCGTGGGCGTCCGCGGTTCCCGGGGCGTGCGGGTGCTCGGAGCGCGCGAGCACGTTGAGCACCATTCCGTGCGACACCTTGAAATGGCTGGTCAGGGGCTCGGGGTCGGCGTCGCGGAGCCGCTCGAACGTCTTGTCCGTCCAGTTCACCGAGCCCTCGGGGGCCTTCTTCCGGACGATCTTCTTGAGCTTCTTCGGGTCGTCCCCGGCCTTCTCGAGCGCCTTGCGGTTCTCGATCACGTGGTCCGGCGCCATGACGAGCACCTCGCCCACCGTGTCGTAGCCGGCCCGCCCCGCGCGGCCCGCGATCTGGTGGAACTCGCGCGCCGTGAGGTGGCGCATGCGCTCGCCGTCGAACTTCACGAGGCTCGTCAGGAGGACCGTGCGGATCGGGACGTTGATGCCGACGCCGAGCGTGTCGGTGCCGCACACGACCTTGAGCAGCCCGCGCTGCGTGAGCCGCTCGACGACGCGCCGGTACTTGGGCAGCATGCCCGCGTGGTGCACGCCGACGCCGTGCCGGAGCAGGCGGGACAAGGTGCGGCCGAAGCCGCTCGTGAACCGGAAGTCCCCGAGCTCGTCCGCGATGGCGGCCTTCTCGTCGCGCGTGGCGAGGTTCATCGACAGCAGGGCCTGCGCCCGCTCGACGGCGGACGCCTGCGTGAAGTGCACGACGTAGACCGGGGCGCGGTGCGTGTGCACGAGCTCGTCGACGACCTCGGTGAGCGGCTCGACGACGTACGAGTACGTGAGCGGGACAGGACGCTCGACGCTCGTCACGACGGCGACGTCGCGGCCGCTGCGACGCTCGAGCTCGTCCGTGAAGCGCGACGTGTCGCCGAGCGTCGCCGACATCAGCACGAACTGGGTGTGGGGGAGCTCGAGCAGCGGGACCTGCCACGCCCACCCGCGCTGCGGGTCCGCGTAGTAGTGGAACTCGTCCATGACGACCTGCGCGACCGCGGGGTCGTCGGCGTCGCCCGCGCCGTCGCGCAGGGCGATGTTGGCGAGGATCTCCGCCGTGCAGCAGATGATCGGGGCGCCCGGGTTCACGGCCGTGTCACCCGTCATCATCCCGACGTTCGCCGACCCGAACGCCGCCACGAGCGCGAAGAACTTCTCGCTCACCAACGCCTTGAGCGGCGCCGTGTAGTAGGTGCGACCGCTCGCGACACCCGCGTGCCGGTCCGCCAGCGCGAAGAACTGCGCGCCCAGCGCGACCAGCGATTTCCCCGAGCCCGTCGGCGTCGCGAGGATCACGTGCGACTCCGACGCCAGCTCGATGAGCGCCTCGCTCTGGTGGTCGTACAGGTTCAGACCCTGGTCCGACGCCCACGTCGCGAACGCGTCGTAGAGCACGTCGGCGTCCGGAGCCTCCCCGGACGGCGCGACGTCGGGCAGGAGGTCCGCGAGCGTGGTCACCGGACCATCCTCCCAGGCGCTCGCGGCGACGCCGACGGTGACGCTCGTCGCGCCGGTGGTGACGTTCCGTTCGCCGGCGGTGACGTTCCGTTCGCCGGCGGTGACGTTGTGTTCGCCCACGGTGACGTCGCGGTCGCCGACTGCGACGCGGGTTGGCGGGCGAGCGCGACAAGATGGCGCAGTCGCGGAAAGGGTTAGGCCGCTGCGAGGAGAGTGGTGCAGGCGTCCAGCAAGCGGGCGCGCAGGCCGACTGAGCGCTCGGCGAAGTCCTGCTGCCGTCGGACGTACTCGGCCCGGCCGTCGGGTGTCTCGATCGCGACGGGCGCGAGCCCGTACGACGACACGTCGTAGGGGCTCGCCTGCATGTCGAGGATCCGCACGTCGCGGGCGAGCTCGAACGTGTCGAGCAGCAGATCGCCGGGCACGGCGGGCCCGAGCTTGAGCGCCCACTTGTACAGGTCCATGTTGGCGTGCAGACAACCCGGCTGCTCGAGGGCGGGCTGGGTCTCGCGCGTCGGGTGCTCGGTGTTGAGGCCGGACGCCTCAGGGGTGAAGAAGCGGTACGCGTCGAAGTGGGTGCACCGGATCCGGTGACCCTCGACGACGGCGTCCGTGCCGTCCCCGCCCAGGCGCAGGGGGAGCGGGTGGCGGCTCTCGCGCCCGGCGGCGTGGTCGCGGTAGACCATGGCCCACTCGTGCAGCCCGAGGCAGCCGAACCGGGCGGGGCGGGACGCGGTCGCCGCCAGCAGGTCGACGACGTAGCGGATGGTGTCGCCGCGCTCCGCGAGGAACGCGGCGACGTCGAGCGTGACGCCGTCGGGCAGGGCGCGGTACCAGCGCCAGGTGCGCCGCTCCTCGAGTGCGACGCGGAGGTCCGGCCGGGCGTCGTCGGGGGGTGTCCCGAGGACGACGCCCGGACCCGGGTGCCAGCGCCTCAGCTGCGCGGGCCGGGTCGGGTAGTAGGTGAACAGGAAGTCCTCGATGGCGTGCGTCGCGCCGGTCGTGCGGCGTTCACGCCAGCCGGCCGTGAACGCGTCTGCGCGTGCTGCGTGGGCGCGCGCCTGCTCGGCCCACCGCACGTACGGCAGCGGCGGTGCAGCGAGGACGGCGGCCGTGGACACGGCCTCAGGATAGGCGCCGGCCGGCCCGGGCCGGGCCGTCGACCCTTGGCGTGACAACCTCTCGACAGACTCTTCACAGGTCCTGTCTTTATTTGTGCTTTACCTCGTCTTCGGTCAGAATAGAAGGAACCTCGCGGGCGGCGGCGGCACTTCTTGCGGACGTCGCCCCAGGTGGGCGTCGGTTGCCAGTGGCTCAGGTAGCCCCCGCCGGACGCTCAGACGAATCTCGAGGTATACCCAGCAACTGCCCAGTAGCAAGTCCCAGACTTGATCGACCCGACACCACGGACGGCCCACGAGAGGAGCGGGATGACGACGACCCAGTCGCACGGCGACCGTCCCGCCCGCGTGCTCGGCGCCGTCGCGATCGGGCTCGCCGCGCTCGCCCTCGTCATGGGCGTGCTCGTCCCGCGAGCGGCGATCGTGCTCGGCGTCGGGACGCTCGTCTGCGCGGGGATCGCGTGGTCGCGCACGGACCGGGCGGACCGCACCGGGCGCCGGCTCGCCATCTGGGGCGTCGTGCTCGCGATCGTCGCCGGCCTCGCGGTCGGCGCCTCGCAGTCCGCGTCGACGAGCTCCGTCGGTACCCCGAGCCCGACCGCGACCGTCGACGACGTCGACGGGGCGGCGACCGACGAGGTCCTCACCGAAGGCCTCGCGATCGACATCGGGACGAGCAGCGTGCCCGGGTCCACCGTCGAGTTCTCCGGCCTCCCGGTGTCCGTGACCAACGTGTCCGCCGCGGGCGCGGCCTTCACGATCGGCCTCGAGGCCCGCGCCTCCGACGGCGCCGTGGTCGCGAGCGACGAGGTCGCCGTCCGCGACCTCGCCGTCGGCTCCGCGACGACCGTGTGGGCGTTCCAGGACACCGACCTCACCGCCCAGCAGCTGCACGACGCCACGGTCAGCGTGAGCTCCGTCGAGGTGGTCTAGGAGACCGGGCTCCCCGTCAGAAGGGCGCGACCTTGCGCGGCGGCGGGAAGATCCCGTCGAGCTCGGCCAGGTCGCCGGCCGCCGGCACCCAGGACGCCGCGGCGGCGTTCTGCCGCACCTGGTCGGGACGCGTGGCGCCCGCGATGACGCTCGCGACCTGCGGGCGCGACAGGAGCCACCCGATCGCGACCTCGAGGTCCGTGAGCCCCCGCACCTCGGCGAACGCGTGCAGCCGGGCCAGCTTCTCCCAGGGTGCCTGCTCGAGGAGCTCGGGCTTGGTGTGGACGAGGCGGCCGTCACCGGGCCGGGAACCGTCCGCGTACTTCCCGGTCAGGAGACCGTTGGCGAGCGGGTAGTAGGGCAGCACCCCGAGCCCGTAGGCCTCGGCGGCGGGCAGCACCTCGAGCTCGGCCTTGCGTGCCAGCAGGTTGTACTCGTTCTGCGCGGACACGAAGCGCGTCGTCCCGAGCGCACGGGCCACGTGCTCGGCGTCCGCGATCTGCCAGCCCGCCCGGTTCGCGTGCCCGACGTAGCGCACCTTCCCGGCCCGCACGACGTCGTCGAGCGCGGCGAGCGTCTCGTCGATCGGGGTGAGCGGATCCGGCGTGTGGAACTGGTAGAGGTCGATGCGGTCGGTCCCGAGGCGGCGCAGCGACCCCTCGACCGCCTTCACGACGTACCGCCGTGACCCGCGGGCGTCGAAGTCGCGACCGTTGAGGTCGCCCACGCTCATGCCGAACTTCGTGGCGACGACGACGTCGTCGCGGCGCTTCCCGAGGGTCTTGCCGAGGATCTCCTCCGCCAGACCGGGGCGGACGCCGTAGTTGTCGGCGACGTCGAAGAACGTGATCCCCGCGTCGAGCGCGGCGTCGACGAGCAGCTGCGAGCCCTCGACGGTCGAGGTGACGGTGTTCGACCGGCCCAGGTTGTTGCAGCCGAGCCCGATCGCGGACACGACCAGGCCTGACCGTCCGAGCCGGCGCTGGGCGGGCGGCCCGGCGTTCTCGGTGGCGCGGACCGGTTCGGGCTCGGGGACCTGCAGCTCGTCGCTCATGGTCCCGAGCCTAAGAGGTTCGAGCGACCCGGTCGCCAGCATGTGAGAAGCGGGTCGTGGCCGCGGGTCCCCGCGCCTACCGTGGATCCATGACCGAAGCTACCGGCGCACCCGCCGGATCCCTGTCCGGGTCGCCTCTCGCCGAAGACGACGTCGAGGCGCCCAGCACCCCGCAGCACCACCCCCTGTCCGCGGAGTCCGAGTCCTACACCCACGGCCATCACGAGTCCGTCCTCCGGTCGCACCGGTGGCGGACCGCCGCGAACTCCGCGGCCTACCTCGTGCCGCACCTCGTCCGCGGCAACAGCCTGCTCGACGTCGGCTGCGGCCCGGCCACGCTCACCGTCGACCTCGCGCGCTACGTCGCGCCCGGCCGGGTCGTCGGTGTCGACGCCTCGGAGAAGGTGCTCGAGGCGGCCCGCGCGCTCGGCGACAACAGCGGCCTGGAGAACGTCGAGTTCGGGCACGCCAACGCGTACGAGCTCCCCTTCGAGGACGACTCGTTCGACGTGGTGCACGCCCACCAGCTCCTGCAGCACCTGTCCGACCCGGTCGCGGCGCTGCGCGAGATGCACCGCGTCGCGAAGCCCGGCGGCCTCGTCGCCGTCCGCGACGCCGACTACTCCGCCATGACGTGGTACCCCGAGAACGCGGGCCTCACGGAATGGAACGAGCTCTACCACGAGGTCACGTCGGCCTACGGCTACCAGGCCGACGCCGGACGGCGCCTGCTCGCCTGGGTCCAGGAGGCGGGCTTCGACCCGGCCGGCGTGGTGCCGTCCGCGGGGGTCTGGTGCTACGCCACGCCGACCGACCGCGAGTGGTGGGGCGAGCTGTGGGCCGAGCGGTGCCTCGAGTCGAACTTCGCCGTCCAGGCCAAGGACTCCGGCCTTGCCGACGACGTCGCGCTCGAGCAGCTCGCGCACGAGTGGAAGGGGTGGGCCGCGTCGCCCGAGGGGTGGTTCGCCGTCCTGCACGGCGAGGTTCTCGCCCGGGCCTGACGCGGCGTCGGGCCCACCCGGCGGCGGCTCAGGGAGCCACGAAGTAGGTGAGCGTGGGGTGCCGCCCGTCCGGGCCGGCCCACTCCGCCACGCCCTCGCCCACCTGCCGCCAGCCGAGCCGCTCGTACAACGCGCGCGCCGCGGCCGACCAGTCGGCGACCTCGAGCCCGAGCGGGCGGTCGCCCGCGCCCACCCGTGCGGCGTCCAGCAGGGCCGCCCCCGCTCCTCGGCCGGTCGCGCGCGGCGCGACGAACAGCCGCGAGATCCCGAGCGCCCCCTCGGGCACGCCCGGCCCGGCGAAGCCGTCGGCGAGCGCCACGTGGCCGACCACGACGCCGTCGTCGACGGCGACCCAGGCTCCCACGAAGGCGTCCTGCCAGAGCCACTCGCGCCGCACGTTGAGCGGGCGCGCCGGGTAGCCGTCCCGCTCGTGGACCTGGGTGAGGATCGCGATCAGGGCGGGGGCGTCGTCGTCGGTGCGGGGACGGATCTGCACGTCGGGAGCGTAGCCCGGCGCGTGGCTAGGCTGGGCCCGTGCGCATCGCGAGATTCACGACCGGGGACGACCCCCGCTACGCCATCGTCCAGCAGGAGGGTGACCGCACGTTCCTCGCGGTCCTCACCGGGGACCCGCTCTACATGCCGACGACGCCCACGGGCGAGCGTCTCGAGCTGGGCGACGGCGTCCGGCTCCTCGCGCCCGTGATCCCGCGCTCCAAGATCGTCGCGGTCGGGAAGAACTACGCCGACCACGCGAAGGAGATGGGCGGCGAGGTGCCCAGCAGCCCGCTGCTGTTCTTCAAGCCCAACACGGCGGTCGCCGGACCGGACGACCCGATCGTCCTGCCCGACTTCAGCCAGGAGGTCAGCTACGAGGCCGAGCTCGCGCTCGTCGTCGGGCGCGTCACCAAGGACGTCACCCCGGAGCGGGCGCTCGACCACATCCTCGGGTACACGGTCGCGAACGACGTGACTGCGCGCGACGCCCAGCGCACGGACGGCCAGTGGGCCCGCGCCAAGGGCTTCGACAGCTCGTGCCCGCTCGGCCCGTGGATCGAGACGGAGCTCGACGTCGAGGACGTCGCCGTCCGGTCGCGCGTCAACGGCGAGCCCCGCCAGGACGGGCGCACCCGCGACCTCGTCTTCGACATCCCGTTCCTCGTCTCCTACATCTCCGAGGCGTTCACGCTGCTCCCGGGCGACGTCATCCTCACGGGCACGCCCGCCGGCGTCGGGCTGATCGACCAGGGCGACCGGGTCGAGTGCGAGGTCGAGGGCATCGGGGTCCTCTCGAACCCCGTGGTCCGCCGCGACCCTTCGCTCTAGCACGTCGCCGGGCGGGGACGTGCTCAGACGAGCACGTCCCCGTCCCGCGCGACGACCCGGCCGCCCGCGACGACGAGCGCGCGGCCCGGCGCCCGCACGACGGCGTCCGGCACGTTCTCGGCGTCGACGAGGACGACGTCCGCGGGCGCGCCCACGACGAGGTCGTGCACGCCACGCCCGACGAACGGGGCGGCGTCCGACGACGCGATCCGCGCCGCGGTCACGAGCTCGTCGTCGTGGCGGAACCGTGACAGCCGGGCCAGCTGGGTCGTGAGCGCGAGCAGGTCGCCCGTGCCGTAGGGCGACCACAGGTCGCGGATCCCGTCCGTCCCCAGCCCGACGGCGACGCCCGCCTCGCGCAGCGCGTGCACGGGCAGGGGAGCGGCGCCGATCGGCGCGACGGTCGTCATCGTGATGCCGGCCTCGCCCATCGCGGCGACGAGGTCCGCCTGCCGCGACGCCGGCAGCTCGCCGACCGCGAACCCGTGCGCCACGTTGACCATGCCCTGGAGCCCCGCGCGCAGCGTGCGCTCGATCATGAGCTCGATCTGGAACGCGCCGAGCGGGCCGCCGTCGTGCAGGTGGACGTCGACGCCCACGCCGCGGCGCTCGGCGATCGCGAACAGCCCGTCGAGCTGGCCGACCGGGTCACGATCGATCGACGCCGGGTCCAGGCCGCCAACGTGCTCGGCGCCCGCGGCCGCCGCCTCGTCGAGCAGCGCGAGCACGCCCGGACGCCGCAGGACGCCGTCCTGGGGGAACGCGACGATCTCGGCGTGCACCGCACCGCCGACGGCCTCGAGCGCGTCGCGGACGACCTCGATGCCCCGCAGCCCGAGGCCGAGGTCGACGTCGACGTGGGTCCGGATCGCGGTGGTCCCGTGCCGGAGGAACTCGCGCAGCACGGCGAGCGTGACGTCGATCCCGGGGATGCCGAGCTCGTCGCGGTGGGCGCGCTCGTGCGCGATCCGGCCCTGCGTGGTGGCCTCGCCGCCGTAGCTGACCCACGGCTTGCCCCACCAGCTCTTGTCGACGTGCGCGTGGGCGTTGACCAGGCCGGGGATGGCGAGCAGGCCGCGCCCGTCGACGACACCGTCGGCGGGTGGGGCAGGGACGGCCGGGTCGTGCGGCGCGAGGGCAGTGATGCGGCCGTCCGCGACGTGCACGTCGACGGCGTCGCCGCCCCAGGGGCGCACGTTCCGCAGGACGGTCACGGTCTCGGGGGAGGGGGTCATGGGGTCGGTCCTTCCGGGAGCGGGACGACCACCTGGGGTCGCCCGGGGATCTGGATCTCGTAGGTCTCGAGCGTGGCGAGGTCGACGACGGTCGCGCCGTCCCACGCGCCGGACTGCGTGTAGCCGCCCGCGAGGACGGCCATGAGCGCGCCGTCCGCGGGGTCGGTCCACGTCGTCACGGTCTCGTGCGTGCGGTCGAGCGCCTTGACGCGCTCGTCGCCCGTCGCGGGGTCGAGGACAGCGACGTTGGGGCCGCCGCCCGCGTTGCCGAACGGCCCGTCGCCCACGACCACGAGGCGGCCGTCGGGGGTGCGCGTCACGCCGTGCTGGTGGCTGTCGGCGGTCTGGCGGATCGTCGACGTGCGTCCGGTGGCCGGGTCGAGCCGCACGACGACGCGTCCCTGGTAGGGCAGGAGGAGCGTGCCGTCGTCGTCGAGGACCGCATAGTGCGGCTTCTCGAACGACGCGAGGCCGCCCTCGGTGCCGAACGGCGCGACCTCGATCCGCCGCGCCTCGAACGTCCGCGTGTCGACGACGTGCACGGAGAACGCGTCGTGGTCGACCGTGTACGCCTCGCGGCCGTCGGCCGAGACCAGGACGTCGAACGGGCGCAGTCCGACGGGCGTGCTCGCGACGACGCGGCGGGAGGCGACGTCGACCGTCTCGAGCGCCGACGTGCCGCCCCGGTTCACGGCCACGTAGACGCGGCGGCCGTCGGGCGAGACGGCGATGCCGGTCCCGCCGAGCCGGTACTCGCCGTACGTGACCTGCGCGGGCGCGTCGCGGTACGGCACGAGGGCGACCCGAGCGCGTGCGGCGAGGTCGACGACCGCGACCCCGCGCGCCGTCGCGACGTACGCGCGCTGCGTGGCGCCGTGGACGGCCACGCCCCACGGCGCCTCGCCGACCTCGACGCGGCCCACGACCGCAGTGCCCTCACGGTCTGCGGGGTCGACGACCACGAGACCGTCGGACTCGGCCTGCGTCGCGAGGAGGTAGCGCGCGGGCGCCGGCGCGGCGGGCTCGGGCACGGAGCTCCTCGGGGTGGTCGGGGTGGGCGCCGCGGTCGTCGCCGTCGTCGTCGGGCTCGGGGCGCCGTCCGCGGTGCTCGGCGTGCAGGCCGCGAGCGCGAAGAGGGCGAGGATGAGCGTGACGATCGTCGGGAGCAAGAAGGCTCGGCGCATCTCAAAACGGTATACCATTTGTGCGCCAGGGGACGCGAGACCCCCCGAGAGGTAGGACATGGAGCTTCCCGGCACGCCGCCGACCGCCT
Organism: Luteimicrobium sp. NPDC057192; assembly: GCF_042670205.1. NCBI lineage: Bacteria > Bacillati > Actinomycetota > Actinomycetes > Micrococcales > Luteimicrobium > Luteimicrobium sp. NPDC057192. The sequence continues at coordinate 34,315 of NZ_JBHUWD010000027.1, forward strand.
TCGAGCCCGAGCCGCAGCGCGTCGCACGCGTCCTCCGGGACCAGATCGTCGTGGGCGAGCGCGCGCCCGGCAGCAAGCTCGTCGAGCGGGACCTCGCCGACGAGCTCGGGGTGAGCCGCGTGCCCGTCCGCGAGGCGCTCCGCCTCCTCGTGGGCGAGGGGCTCGTCACGCCCCGGCCCCGCACGTGGGCGGTCGTCCGCACCTTCTCGGACGACGACGTCGACGACCTGCTCGACGTCCGCGCGGCGCTCGAAGGCCTCGCCGCCCGGCGCGCGGCCGAGCACCGGGACCCAGGTCGCCTCGGGGCGCTCGCGGACGCACTCGGCCGCGAGGACGACGCCGCCGCTCGGGGTGACGCGGCCGCCGCCCGCCGGGCCGCGGCCGACTTCCACGAGGCCCTCCTCGCGGCCGCCGGCAACACGGTGCTCGACGAGGTCACGGCCGTGACCGCGAGCCGCGCCCGCTGGCTGCTCGGCCAGCACGAGGACCTCGCGCAGATGGCCGGCGAGCACCGCCTCCTGCTCGACGCGATCCACGCCGGCGACGTCGAGGGCGCCGCCCGGACGGTCGCCGCGCACCTGCGGACCTCGCGGTCGGCGGTCGCGTCGCTCCGCTCGGCCGACGACGCGCCCGCCTGAGGGGCCGATATCCTGGCGCGGTGACCTTCCCTGCGCCCGGCACCTCGCCGATCCGTGTCCGCTTCGCGCCGTCCCCGACGGGCATGTTCCACGTCGGCTCCGCCCGCTCGACCCTCTTCAACTGGGCGGTCGCCAAGCAGTCCGGCGGGATCTTCGTGCTGCGCGTCGAGGACACCGACGCCGCCCGCAACCGGCCCGAGTGGACCGACGGCATCCTCAGCGCCATGGCCGCGCTCGGCGTGCACGAGGGCGACCCGACGTTCGAGGGCCCGTACTTCCAGTCCGCGAACCGCGGGCTGCACGAGCAGGCCGCGGCCCGGCTGTTCGACGCCGGGCGCGCGTACTACTGCGACTGCACCCGCGACGACGTCGTCGCGCGCACGGGCTCGCAGCACGCCGGCTACGACGGCTTCTGCCGCGACCGCGGGCTCGCCTACGAGCCGGGCCGGGCCTTGCGCTTCCGCACGCCCGACGAGGGCGAGACGACCGTCGTCGACGTGATCCGGGGCAACCCCACGTTCCCGAACTCGGCGATCGAGGACTTCGTGGTCGCGCGCGGCGACGGGTCGCCCGTGTTCCTGCTCGCGAACGTCGTCGACGACATGGACGAGCGCATCACGCACGTGATCCGCGGCGAGGAGCACCTCCCCAACACGCCCAAGCAGCAGCTGCTGTGGGAGGCGCTGGGCGCCGAGCCGCCCGTGTGGGCGCACCTGCCCGTCCTCGTCAACGAGAAGCGCCAGAAGCTGTCGAAGCGCCGCGACAAGGTGGCGCTCGAGGACTTCTTCGCCGAGGGCATCCTGCCGTCCGCGATGGTCAACTACCTCATGCTGCTCGGCTGGGCGCCCGGCAACGACGAGGAGATCCTGCCGTTCGACGAGCTGGTCACGCGGTTCCGGCTCGACGAGGTCAACTCGGCCCCCGCCTTCTTCGACATCAAGAAGCTCACGGCGTTCAACGGCGAGTACATCCGCGCCCTGCCCGCCCGCGAGTTCGCCGCGGCGTGCGCGCCGTGGCTCGTCGCCCCGGCCGCGCCGTGGGCCCCCGAGGCGTTCGACCAGGCCACGTTCGACGCCGTCGCGCCGCTCACGCAGACGCGCGTCGCGCTGCTGTCGGAGATCACCAAGAACGTCGACTTCCTGTTCCTCGACGAGCCCGTCGACGACGAGGCGTCCTGGGCCAAGGCCATGAAGCCGCCGGCCGCGGAGCTGCTCGCGGAGGTCCGCGAGGCGTTCGCGACGCTCGAGCCGTGGGAGGCCGAGCCCCTCAAGGGCACCGTCGAGCGCGTGGGCCTGGCGCACGAGCTCAAGCTCGGCAAGGCCCAGGCGCCCGTCCGCGTCGCCGTGACCGGCCGGACGATCGGCCTGCCGCTCTTCGAGTCGCTGGCCGTGCTCGGCCGGGAGCGCACGCTCGCCCGGGTGGACGCCGCGATCGCGCGCCTCGCATCGACCCCCGCGGCCTCGTGACGACGGCGCTGCCCGCCGACCTCGAGGGCGTCCTGCTGGACGTCGACGACACCCTCGTGGACACGCGGGGGGCCTTCGCCGCGTCCGTCGAGGCGGTCTGGCGTACGTACCTGCCGCACGTGCCGGCCGACCGCGTCCCCGAGATGGTCGCGCTCTGGCGGGGCGACCCGCACGGCTACTACCGCGCCTACACGCGCGGCGAGCTCGCGTTCGACGAGCAGCGCCGGCTGCGGGCCGACGAGCTGCACCGCACGTTCGGCGGCCCGCCCGTCGACGAGGCGACGTACCCGGCGTGGCTCGAGGTCTTCTGGGGCACGTTCGAGCGGTCGTGGCACGCCCACGACGACGCGCGCGCGACGGTCGACGCGCTGCGCGCGGCCGGCCTCGAGGTCGGCGCCGTGACGAACGCCGCGCGTGCCATGCAGGACCGCAAGCTCGCGGCGAGCGGCCTCGCGGACGTGCCGGTGCTCGTGACGGTCGAGAACTTCGGCGTCGGCAAGCCCGACCCGCGCGTCTTCCAGGAGGGCGCGCGGCTGCTCGGCACCGACCCGGCGCGCACCCTTTACGTGGGCGACGAGCTCGACGTCGACGCGATCGGCGCCGTCCGTGCCGGGCTCGTCGGCGTGTGGCTCGACCGCCCCGGCACCCGGCGCGGCGACGGCCATCTCGAGGACCCGGCGGCCGCGGACGAGGCGGGGGTCGTCGTCGTGCCCTCGCTCACGCGGCTCGCCGAGAGCGTGACTCAGGCCGCGGTGCGCTGACCCTGCGCCACCGCGACGAGGCGGCGCGCCCCGGCCGACAACGTCTCGCCGTCCTTCCAGACGGCGCGCAGCGGCCGCACGAGGTCGAGGTCGGGCACCGGGAGCGCGACGAGCGCTCCCCTCGCCAGGTCGTCCTCGACCGCGAGCCGTGACAGGACGGCGACCGCGCCCGCGTGCAGGACCGCCGTACGCACCGCCTGCGTGCTGCCGAGCTGGGGGAGGTGCGCGGGCAGCGTGCGCCGCACGCGTCCGAGCGCGCGCTCGAGGCTCGCCCGGGTGCCCGAGCCCTCCTCCCGCACGACGAGCCCGCCACGCAGCAGCTCGTCGAACCCGAGCGCTCGGCGCTTCGCCCACGCGTGGTCCGCCGCGACCACGACGACGAGCTCGTCCTCGGCGACCAGCGACCACCGCAGGCCCCGCGCCAGCTCGGGCGACTCGACGAACCCGAGGGCGACGTCGTCGTCGAGGACGCGGCGCGTCACCTCGGCCGAGTTGCACACCACGAGCTCGACGTCGGGCGCCGCCCCCTCGCGGGGGCCGCGGGGCTCGCGCCCCAGCGTCGCGAGCCAGCGTGGCGCGAGGTGCTCGGCGATGGTGAGGCTCGCCGCCACCCGCACGCGGGCCCCGGGGACCTCGCGCAGGGCAGCGAGGGTCGAGCCGAGCGTCGTGTAGGCGTCGAGGACGCCGCGGGCGCACTCGGCCGCGACGCGGCCCGCGTCCGTGAGCCGCGTCCCCCGGGGCGTGCGGACGAGGAGCTCGAGCCCGAGGCTGCGCTCGAGACGTCGCAGCGCCGCCGACGCCGACGGCTGCGTGATGCCCAGGGTGCGCGCCGCGGCTGAGATCGAGCCGTGCGAGTCGGCGGCGACGAGCAGCTCGAGCGTCGAGGGAGCCGGGAGATCGGTCATAGCCCGATGCTATGACCTGGACGCGAGGTGCAGGGTTCCGGAGCTCCCCGGCGCCCGCGACGGTGGAGGTATGAACGGCCCCGCTGCCCCCCGGCTCACCCGCCCGACCGTCCCCGTCCCCGGCGCGCCGCGCGCAGGCGACGCCGGGACGCGGTCCCCGGACCGCCGGAGCCTGCGCGGGACGTGGCCCGGGCTCGCGGCCTGCGCAGCCGCCGCGGCCGTCGTGATCGGCGCCCACGCGCTCGTCCCGGTGCTGTCCGTGCCGGTGCTCGCGCTCGTGCTCGGGATCGTCGTCAGCACGGTCCTCCGGGCCCGTCCTGCCGGCTCCCTCTCGCTGGCCCGGACGCACCCGGGGGCGGCCTGGGCCGCCAAGCACGGCCTGCGGACCGGCGTCGTGCTGCTGGGTCTCCAGCTCTCGCTGCCCCAGGTCCTCGCGCTCGGCTGGCGCGGCCTCACCGTCGTCGCCGTGACCGTCCTCACGACGCTCGGCGGGACCCTCCTGCTCGGCCGGGCGCTCCGGCTGCCCCGTGCGACGAGCCTCCTGGTCGGCACGGGCTTCGCGATCTGCGGGGCCGCCGCCGTCAGCGCCATGAAGGGCGCCGTCGACCCCGACGAGGAGCACGACGACGACGCCGCCGCGGCCCTCGCGCTCGTGACGATCTTCGGCTCGCTCGCCATCGTCGTCCTGCCGTGGCTCGTCGGTGTCCTCGGGCTCGGGGACCACCGGGCCGGGCTCTGGATCGGCGCGAGCGTCCAGGAGGTCGCGCAGGTCGTCGCGGCCGCCGGCGCCGTGTCGCCCGCGGCTCTCGCGGTCGCGACGGTGACCAAGCTCGCCCGCGTCGTGCTCCTGGCGCCGCTCGTCGCGTGCGCCGGTGTCGCGGTGACCCGGTCGCGCCGTCGTGCTGCCGCCGCCGGCGAGCGAGGAGCCGCGACGACGGCCCGGCGGGCCGCACCCGTGCCGCTCTTCGTCGTGGGCTTCCTCGCGGCGGTCGTGGTGCGATCGCTCGGCGTCGTGCCCGACGCCGTCGTGCACCTGGCGACCGAGACGTCGAACGTCCTGTTCGCCGCGGCGCTCTTCGCGATGGGCCTCGCGGTCGACGTGCGCGAGCTCGTCCGCACCGGCGGCCGGGTCGTCGGGCTCGGCGCGGCGAGCGCCGGGCTGGCCACGGCGGTGGCGCTCGGCGCCGCGGTCGTGCTGGGCTGACCGTGTCGGCCGCGGCGCGGGCGCGCGCGGCGGAGGCGTTTTGGCGCTGCCCGGTCCCGTCCGGTAGTGTTCTCGGTCGGTAGGAGTCCTCGGGACAGCCTCTCGGAGAGAGGTGTCGGACGAGGATGAATACCCCCATGGGGTATGGTGTAATTGGCAGCACGAGTGATTCTGGTTCACTTAGTCTAGGTTCGAGTCCTGGTACCCCAGCGGAGAACGCTCCGCTTCCGGTGGTCATGACCATGGGAAACATGCGGTAGAGTTCTCAACCGGCAGGTGAACGCGAAGCGCTCACCGGTCACAGGCCCCCATCGTCTAGCGGCCTAGGACGTCGCCCTCTCACGGCGGTAACACGGGTTCAAATCCCGTTGGGGGTACAAGCGAGGCCCGGTCATCCGACTCAGGATGGCCGGGCCTCTCTCGTGCCCGGATGTCGTTCCTCAGGCGTGGGGGAAGGCGCGTGGCGGAGGCGGCGCGCGCGGGGGCGTGTCGAACGCCCCGGAATCAGCCTGGATGGGTAAACTGCCGCACGCGTCCCCACCTGTCCGCCCCGTCCCCGACGCCCGCTCGACCCTGAGGAGCTGCGATGCCCGGCAAGGCGAAGACGGTCCTGATCTGGTTCGTCGTGGCGTTCCTGGTCTACGCGATCGTCAAGAGCCCCGACAAGGCCGCCGACGTCATCAAGGGGATCGGGGACGTGATCGTCCAGGCGTTCGAGGGGATCGGCAACTTCTTCTCGGCGCTCGTCGGGAAGTGACCCAGGGCGTGGCCGCGTGACCTGGCACGACGACGGCGAGGACCGCCACCACGACCCTCGGGCCGCGGCGGTGCTCAAGCAGATCGTTCTGCCCGCGGAGCGCGTCGTCGTCGCGAGCCACCGGCACTGGGCCTCCGTCGCGGAGCCCGCCGCGACCGCGGTGCTCGGGCTGGTGGTCGCCGCGCTGCTCGTCATGGTCGTCGAGCACGCCTTGCAGGTGGACGCGAGCCTCCTCTGGTGGCTGGCGCTGATCCCGGTCGGTCGCGCGCTCTACCGTGTCTTCGAGTGGCGTCTGGAGTGGTTCGTCGCCACGGACAAGCGCTTGCTCCTGACGTCCGGGTTCATCTCGCGCAAGGTGGCGATGCTGCCGCTCGGCAAGGTGACGGACATGAGCTACACCCGCAGCCCGATGGGCCGCGTGCTCGGCTACGGCCGGTTCGTGCTCGAGTCCGCCGGGCAGGACCAGGCGATGCGCCGGATCGACTGGGTCGCGCACCCCGACGCCACCTATCGCAGCATCTGCGACACGCTGTTCGGCGGCGAGGTCCCCGTGCCCGGTGTGACGCCGCGACGCTCCGGGCCGGCCCGCCGCGGGGGTGCGTCGTCGCGCGCCGCGGAGCGCCCGGCGCCCGTCGTGGGGGCGGGCGAGGCGGGGTACTCGTCCGCGCCGACGGGCGAGCTTCCCGCGGTCCCGCCGCCACCGCCGCCGTCCTTCGCGCCCACGGGGTCGGCGGGCTCGCGCGCGATCCCCCCAGCACAGCCCGGCCCTCCGGCGCCCGTCCCGCCCGCGCCCGCACTGTCGGGGGACACGGTGAGTCCCGCGTCCGGCACGCCGTCCGACGGAGGGAAGGCCGCGCCTCGGCGCGCGACCGGAGTGCCGCTCGAGCCGGCCTCGTGGCCGGCGTCGGAGAGCATGCCGGCCGGGATGCTGCCGCCGAACCTGCCCCGGCGGGGCAGGTTCGGCGACGGGGTCACTCGCCGGCGCGGGCGAGCACCTCGGTGAGGCGGTTGGCCGCGGCCGCGACGGCGGGCGCGTGGAGACGTCCGGGCTGACGCGAGAGGCGCTCGACCGGGCCGGAGATGGAGACGGCGGCGACGACGCGGCCCGCCTGGTTACGGACCGGCGCGGAGACCGACGCGACGCCGAGCTCGCGCTCGCCGACCGACTGGGCCCATCCCCGCCTCCGGACGCCCGAGAGGATCGTCGCGGTGAACTTGGCGTCCCGCAGCCCGCGGTGGAGCCGGTCCGGCTCCTCCCACGCGAGGAGGATCTGCGCGGCGGATCCGGCACCCATGGTCAGCGTCGCGCCGACCGGGATCGAGTCGCGCAGCCCGACGGGCCGCTCGGCCGTCGCGACGCAGATGCGCAGGTCGCCCTGACGCCGGTAGAGCTGGGCGCTCTCGCCCGTGTGGTCCCGGAGCGCGGTGAGCACCGGGTTGGCCGCGGCGAGGAGCCGGTCCTCACCCGCGGCGGTCGCGAGCTCGTTGAGCCGCGGGCCGAGCACGAACCGCCCCTGCATGTCCCGCGACACGAAGCGCAGGTTCTCGAGCGCGACCGCGAGCCGGTGCGCCGTCGGCCGGGCGAGCCCGGTCGAGACGACGAGCTGGGCCAACGTCGCAGGTCCGGCCTCGAGAGCGCTCAGGACGGACGCGGCCTTGTCGAGCACGCCGACTCCGCTAGTATTGTCCATAGGCCGAATACTGGCGTCTCAGCCGCTGAGATGCAAATGCGCCAAGATCCGGCACGTAGTATCGCCGCGCCGTCGACCGGTCGTCCCGGTCGACAGAGCGCACCCGAAGGAACGAGAGGACATCCCCATGGCCGGCACGCTGGCAGAGAAGGTCTGGCAGGCGCACCTCGTGCGCCGTGGCACCGACGGGTCGCCGGACCTCCTCTACATCGACCTCCACCTCGTGCACGAGGTGACGAGCCCCCAGGCCTTCGAGGGCCTCCGGCTCGCCGGTCGCCCCGTGCGCCGCCCGGACCTCACGATCGCGACCGAGGACCACAACACCCCGACGCTCGACATCGACCTGCCGATCGCGGACGAGACCAGCCGCAAGCAGATCGACACCCTGCGCGCCAACGCGGCCGAGTTCGGGGTCCGGATCCACTCGCTCGGCGACGCCGACCAGGGCATCGTCCACCAGGTCGGCCCGCAGCTCGGCCTGACGCAGCCCGGTCTGACCGTCGTCTGTGGCGACTCGCACACCTCGACGCACGGCGCGTTCGGCGCGCTCGCGTTCGGCATCGGCACGTCCGAGGTCGAGCACGTGCTCGCGACGCAGACGCTCCCGCTCGCGCCGTTCAAGACCATGGCGATCACGGTCGACGGCGAGCTGCCGGCCGGGACCACGAGCAAGGACATCATCCTCGCGATCATCGCGAAGATCGGCACCGGTGGCGGGCAGGGCTACGTGCTCGAGTACCGCGGCGAGGCCATCCGCAAGCTCTCCATGGAGGCGCGGATGACGATCTGCAACATGTCGATCGAGGCCGGCGCCCGCGCCGGCATGATCGCGCCCGACGACACCACGTTCGACTACCTGAAGGGCCGTCCGCACGCGCCCGAGGGCGAGGACTGGGACGCCGCCGTCGAGTACTGGCGCACGCTGCGCTCCGACGACGACGCCGAGTTCGACGCCGAGGTGGTCCTCCGTGCCGCCGACCTGGAGCCGTTCGTGACCTGGGGCACCAACCCCGGACAGGGCCTGCCCCTCTCGGCCAACGTGCCGGTGCCCGCGGAGATCGCAGACGCCAACGAGCGCGTCGCGGCCGAGCGCGCGCTGGAGTACATGGGTCTCGAGCCGGGCGTCCCGCTCCGCGACGTCAAGGTCGACACCGTCTTCATCGGCTCCTGCACCAACGGCCGCATCGAGGACCTGCGGTCGGTCGCCAAGGTCCTCAAGGGGCGCGAGAAGGCCCAGGACGTCCGCGTGCTCGTCGTCCCGGCGTCGGCGCGCGTGCGCCTCCAGGCCGAGGCCGAGGGCCTCGACGCCATCTTCAAGGACTTCGGCGCCGAGTGGCGCAACGCCGGCTGCTCGATGTGCCTCGGCATGAACCCCGACCAGCTCGCCCCGGGGGAGCGCTCCGCGTCGACGTCGAACCGCAACTTCGAGGGCCGCCAGGGCAAGGGCGGTCGCACGCACCTCGTGTCGCCGCTCGTCGCAGCCGCGACCGCGATCCGCGGCACGCTGTCCTCGCTCGCCGACCTCGACCTGCCGAGCGACGTCGACCTGACGACGTTCGACGGGTCGCCGCTCGACGGCGTCGGCGCGCCCGGGTTCGACGGCGACGCACCCGCCGTCGTGGACCTCGGTCTGCCCGTCCTGTCCGCCGGCCCGCAGGCCTGACCCCGCTTCCCGGAAGGAAGAGACCCATGGAGAAGTTCACCGTCCACACGGGCGTCGGGGTTCCGCTGCGCCGCAGCAACGTCGACACCGACCAGATCATCCCCGCCGTCTACCTCAAGCGCATCACGCGCAGCGGGTTCGAGGACGCGCTGTTCGCCGCCTGGCGCGGGGACCCGTCGTTCGTGCTCAACCAGGACGCCTACCGGACGGGATCCGTCCTGGTGGCGGGCCCCGACTTCGGCACCGGCTCATCGCGCGAGCACGCGGTCTGGGCGCTCAAGGACTACGGGTTCCGGGTCGTCCTCGCGTCCCGGTTCGCGGACATCTTCCGCGGCAACTCGGGCAAGCAGGGCCTCGTCGCGGGCGTCGTCGCGCAGGAGGACATCGAGCTCCTCTGGAAGATCCTCGAGACCAAGCCCGGCACCGAGGTGACCGTCGACCTCGTCGAGCGCACCGTGCACGCCGACGACATCACCGTGCCGTTCCACATCGACGACTACACGCGGTGGCGCCTGCTCGAGGGCCTCGACGACATCGGCCTCACGCTGCAGCACGCCGACGAGATCTCGGCCTTCGAGGAGACGCGCGCCTCGTGGCGCCCGCGGACCTTGCCGGCGAGGCACCTGCCGACCGTCGAGATCGAGGCGGCGCGCCCCACGGCCTGAGCGCCGCCCGACGCCGGGGCCGCCCGCGCACGTGAGTCACGTGCCGGGCGGCCCTTGCCGTACCCGGTCGAGGAGCGCCTCGGGCGTCACGGTCGCCGGGTCCCACCGCGACTCGACCCACCACGTCGCCCCGGCCGCGCCCAGCGCGTCGAGACGCTCGCGCGCACCCGCGGGGTCGTCGTCGGGCAGGATGCCCTGCAGAACGACGTCGAACGGCGCGTCGGCGGGCCGTTCGAGCCCGAGCTCGTCGCGCCGCGAGTCGAGCCACGCGACCAGGCTGGCGACGTCGTCGGGCGTGATGTCGTCGAACGCGCGCTCGCCGCGCAGCTGGACCATGATGCCGTCGGCGCGCAGCGCCCGGTCGAGCGACCGGGCAGGTGGGCGGGAGGCGTCCCACACGCCGACGGGCCAGACGGGGACCCGGTGGCCGATCCCGGGACGCGCGAGAGGGCGGGGGAGGAACTGCATCTCGCCCGTGGTCGTGTGCGTGCCCGTGAAGGCGAACGCCCCGCCCGACCAGGCCTGGTCCAGGAACGCCAGGGCGTCGTCGAGGAGCTCGGCGCGCTCGCGGAGCCCGGTGAGCTGGCCCGGGACCGCGGTGAAGCCCGCGTCGTCGAGGACGCCGACGCCGACCGGGAGGACGAGCCGCCCGCGCGACAGGTGGTCCACGGTCACGGCCGGTCGGACCAGCTCCCACGGGCGTCGGCGGGGGAGCGCGAAGACCATCGCGCCGAGCGTGATCCGCGACGTCCGCGCCGCCGCGGCGCCGAGCACCGCCCACGGGTCGACCATCTCCTGGGAGCCGATGCTCAGGCCGTCCCAGGTGAACGCGCCGTCCCAGCCGTGCTGCTCCGCCTCGACCGCGAGGTCGACCGACTGTTCCGCCGTCGTCGTGCTCGCCACGATCCCGATCCGCATGGCACCGACGCTAGGCCGCGCCACCGACACGGGGCCTGAGGTCGACGGGTCGCCGGGCTGCCTGGTGAGAGGTACCTCGCGGGGAGGAGCGCTTCGCGAAGGAGGCGTCGGGGCGGGACGGGAATGAACGGGTGGTTCGTACGGTTCGTCCCCGCGTGTGGAGGTGCTGCGACGACGTCGTGCGTGCCGTGCGTGCCGGTACGGGCCGGGCTGCCGGGTGACGTACGGTGGTGCGCGGCCCGGCCGAGGGGAACGATGACCGGCGCCACACCGCGCCAGGCGCCCCTGTGCGCGCGAACGACGAGCTGTGGGTGACGATAGGCCTATGTCAGATCTGCTGTACGTCAACGGCGGCAACCCGCTCAAGGGGACCATCACCGTCCGGGGTGCGAAGAACTTCGTCTCGAAGGCGATGGTCGCGTCCGTGCTCGGCGAGACGCCGAGCGAGCTGCGCAACGTGCCGGAGATCCGTGACGTCAACGTCGTCACCGGGCTGCTCGAGCTGCACGGCGTCCGGGTCGACTCGGACCCGGTCGCCGGCACCCTGCGCCTCGACCCCCGCGACGTGGAGTCGGCGCACGTGGCCGACATCGACGCGCACGCCGGGTCCAGCCGCATCCCGATCCTGTTCTGCGGCCCGCTGCTGCACCGCCTGGGAGAGGCCTTCATCCCCGACCTCGGCGGCTGCCACATCGGCGACCGGCCGATCAACTACCACCTCGACATCCTGCGGCAGTTCGGCGCGGTCGTGGACAAGCGCGAGCAGGGCATCCACATCCGCGCGCCTCGCGGTCTGCACGGCACCAAGGTCGAGCTCCCGTACCCGAGCGTGGGCGCGACCGAGCAGCTCCTCCTCACCGCCGTCCGCGCCGACGGGGTGACCGAGCTGTCGAACGCGGCGATCGAGCCCGAGATCATGGACCTCATCGCGGTGCTCCAGAAGATGGGCGCGATCATCTCCGTGGACACCGACCGGGTGATCCGCGTCGAGGGCGTCGACCGCCTCGTCGGCTTCCGGCACACCGCGCTGGCCGACCGCATCGAGGCAGCCTCGTGGGCGTCCGCGGCGCTCGCGACCGCCGGCGACATCTACGTCAAGGGCGCCACCCAGCCCGAGATGATGACGTTCCTCAACACGTTCCGGAAGGTCGGCGGCGAGTTCGAGGTCGACGACGAGGGCATCCGCTTCTACCACCCGGGCGGGGACCTCGACGCGATCGTGCTCGAGACCGACGTCCACCCCGGCTTCATGACCGACTGGCAGCAGCCGCTCGTCGTCGCGCTCACGCAGGCCAAGGGCCTCTCGATCGTGCACGAGACGGTGTACGAGAACCGCTTCGGGTTCACGGACGCGCTGCGCGGCATGGGTGCCACGATCCAGGTCTACAAGGAGTGCCTCGGCGGCCGACCGTGCCGGTTCGGGCAGCGCAACTTCCATCACTCCGCCGTGATCTCCGGCCCGACGCCGCTCGCGGCCGCCGAGATCGAGGTCCCCGACCTGCGCGGCGGGTTCAGCCACCTGATCGCCGCCCTCGCGGCGAAGGGGACGTCGACGGTGCGGGGCATCTCGCTCATCGACCGCGGCTACGAGCACTTCCAGGAGAAGCTCTCCGCGCTCGGCGCCGAGGTGGGGCGCGACTGAACGACGCCCCGGCCCGGTAGGCTGGTGCACCGTGCCCGTCGCTCGCCCTGACTCCTTCGCGTTCCGCGTCGTCGCGCGCCTCGTCCGGAGCTTCATGTTCGCCATCACCCGCCGCGACTGGCAGGGGATGGAGCACTTCCCGGAGGACAGCGGGTTCATCGCAGCGGCGAACCACGCGACCGACCTCGACGCCCTGACGTTCGCGCACTACCTGTTCGACTCGGGCCACGAGCCGCGGATCCTCGCGAAGGCCTCGCTCTGGAAGGTGCCCGTCGTCGGGTGGGCGTTGCGGTCGACGCGGATGATCCCCGTCGCGCGCGGCTCGGTCGACGCCGGGGCGTCGCTGCGCGTCGCGACCGAGCGCCTGCGGGCGGGGGACTGCGTCGCGATCTTCCCCGAGGGGACCCTCACGCGCGACCCCGACCTGTGGCCCATGGCGGGGAAGACCGGCATGGCGCGCCTCGCGCTCGCGAGCCGCGTGCCGGTCGTCCCGATCGCCCAGTGGGGCGCCCAGGAGATCCTGCCGCGGTACTCGAAGCGGTTCCGGCCCTTCCCCCGCAAGCTCGTGCACCTGCACGCGGGTCCGCCCGTCGACCTGTCGGACCTCTACGAACGTCCCGTCGACACCGTCGTGCTGCGCGAGGCGACGGACCGCGTCCTGGACGCCGTCACGCGGCTGCTCGAGGAGATCCGGGGCGAGCAGGCGCCCGCGGTGAGGTTCGACCTGCGGCGTCACCCCGAGTACGAGAAGAAGCAGACGACGTACCCGCCCCTCCCGGAGGGCGCTCGATGAGCGACGCCCCTCCCGCCCCCGAGGTGCACGACGGCGACCTGCCGGTGCCGGTCGCCGTGGTCGGCAGCGGGGCCTGGGGCACGACGTTCGCCGCCGTCATGGCGGACGCCGGGTGCGACGTGACGCTCTGGGCGCGCACGGAGGACGTGGCTGCCGACGTGCGCGACCACCGGCGCAACCGCGCCTACCTGCCGGACGTCGAGCTGCCGGCCGGCGTGACGGCCACGACGGACGCTGCGGCGGCCGTCCGGGGGGCGCGGATCGTCGCCGTCGCGGTCCCGTCGCAGCACGCTCGCACGATCCTGGCGCCGTTCCGTGACCTCCTCGAGCCTGACGCCGTCGTCGTCTCGCTCATGAAGGGCGTCGAGCTCGGGACCGACCGGCGCATGAGCGAGGTCCTCGCGGAGGTCCTCGACGTCCCGGCGGAGCGCGTCGCCGTCGTCTCGGGCCCCAACCTGGCCAAGGAGATCGCCGCCCACCAGCCGACGGCGACCGTCGTCTCGTGCACGGACGAGGACAACGCGCGCCGCGTCGCCGCGGCCTGCACCACGGCCTACTTCCGCCCGTACACGAACACCGACGTGGTCGGCGTCGAGCTGTGCGGTGCCGCGAAGAACGTGATCGCGCTCGTCGTCGGCATCGCGCAGGGCCGTGGCTACGGCTACAACACGATGGCCACGGTCATCACGCGCGGGCTCGTCGAGATCACGCGGCTCGGTCTCGCGCTCGGTGCGCAGGTCGAGACCTTCGCAGGTCTCGCGGGCATGGGTGACCTCGTCGCGACGTGCTCGTCGCCGTTGTCCCGCAACCACACGCTCGGCAAGCACGTGGGTGCCGGCATGTCCCTCGAGGAGGCCGTGCGGGCCACGGGCGGGACGGCGGAGGGCGTGAAGTCGTGCGAGTCGATCCTCGAGCTCGCCCAGCGCCACGACGTCGACGTCCCGATCACCGCGGCCGCGGTCGCGATGATCCACGACGGGAGGTCGGTCGACGACGTCACCCGGGCGCTCCTGGGCCGCCCGCAGAAGGCCGAGTCCCTGAGCTGACCCCGCCCGGACCGGAGGGCGGACCCGCCCGCCGGGGCGGCCGGCGGCCTCAGCCGAGAGACCGCAGCGCCTGGTCCAGGTCGGCCCAGAGGTCCTCGGGGTCCTCGATGCCCACGGATAGGCGCAGCAGGTCCTCGGGGACGGTCGGCGACTCGGTCGCGAAGCGTCGGCGCCGCTCGAGGCTCGACTCCACGCCGCCGAGGCTGGTGGCCGGCACCCACAGGCGCACGGCCGCGACGAGCGCGTCGGCGGCCTCGCGACCGCCCGCCGGCCGCAGGCCGAGGATCGATCCGTAGCCCCGCATGAGACGGGTGGCGCGCGCGTGGCCCGGGTCGTCGGGCAGGGACGGGTGCCGCACCTGCGCGACGGCGGGATGGGTGGCCAGGCGCTCCGCGAGCAGCGCCGCCGTCGCCTGGGACCGCTCGACCCGCAGCGCGAGGGTCCGCAGGCCGCGCAGCGCGAGCCAGACCTCGCTGGGTCCCGCGATCGCGCCGTGCTGCGTGCGGTAGGAGTGCAGCGCCGCGCGGAGCTCGGGGTCGTCCGTGACGACGGCGCCGAGCACGACGTCGGAGTGCCCCGCGAGGTACTTCGTCACCGAGTGCACGACGGCGTCCGCGCCCCAGGCGAGCGGGTTCTGCCCGAGCGGGGTCGCGAAGGTGTTGTCGACGGCCGTGAGGAAGCCGCGCGCTCGTGCGGCCTCGACGAGCACGGGCACGTCGGCGACCTCGAGCATCGGGTTGGTCGGGGACTCGAGCCACAGGAGCCCGCGGACGCCGCCCGCGGACGCCTCGTCGAGCGCCGCGACGACGGCGTCGGTGTCCTCGACGTCGACCCGGACCACGCGGACCCCGTGCCGGGCCGCGAGCTCGTCCGCGAGGCCGAGCGCCGCCTGGTAGGTGTGCCGGGGCAGGACGATCGCGCCGTCGTCGGGCACCTGGGCGAACACGGCCGCGATCGCGGCGAGCCCGGACCCGAGGACGAGCCCGGGCAGGGTCGCGCCCTCGAGCGCCGCCAGAGCCTCCTCGAAGGGCGACCACGTCTCGGTGCCCATGCGCGCGTACAGGAGGTCCCCCGCGGGCGGCTCGCCCTGCGACACGTACGTGGAGCTCAGCACGAGGGGCGGGTTCACGGGGCCGCCGGGTACCCGCGGCGGCCGGCCGGCGGTCACCGCCACGGTCGAGGGGGCGAGCGGGCGCGGGCTGTGGTCGGGCAGAGCGGGGGAGGTCACGGTGACAAGCCTAGGACGCCGTCGGGACCGGGTAGTCTCGACCGCGATGTCTACGGTCTCCACGCAGCCCGCTCTCGCTGCCTCCTCGCGCAAACCCCGGGTCATGGTCCTCTTCGGAGGCCGTTCCGGCGAGCACGCCATCTCCTGTGCGACGGCGGCCGGCGTGCTGCGCGCGATCGACCGCGACCGGTACGACGTCGTGCCCGTGGGGATCACGCGCGACGGCCGCTGGGTCGTCGCCGCCGACGAGCCCGAGCGGTGGGAGATCACCGCCGGGCGGCTGCCCGAGGTGGTCGCGTCGGACGGCGAGGTCGTAGTCCCGCTGTCGGTGGGCGACCGCCGCCTGCGCGTCCTCGACGCCCTGGAGCCGCCGCGCGAGCTCGGCGAGGTCGACGTGGTCTTCCCGCTGCTGCACGGCCCGTTCGGCGAGGACGGCACGCTCCAGGGGCTCTTCGAGCTCGCCGACCTGCACTACGTCGGCGCGGGCGTGCTCGCGTCCGCGGTCGGCATGGACAAGCACTACATGAAGCTCGTGCTCGCGGGCCAGGGCATCCCCGTCGCCCCGTACACGGTCGTGCAGCCGGGGGAGTGGGACCGCGACCCGGCGGGCGTGCGTGCCCGCGTCGAGCCGCTCGGGCTGCCGCTGTTCGTCAAGCCGGCACGCGCCGGGTCCAGCCTCGGCATCTCGCGCGTCGACGACCTCGACGACCTGCCCGCAGCGCTCGCCGAGGCGCGGCGCCACGACCCCAAGGTGCTCGTCGAGTCGGGGGTGGACGGTCGTGAGATCGAGTGCGCGGTGCTGGGCGGTCGGGACGGCGACCGCCCGCGCGCCTCGCTGCCCGGCGAGATCGCGGTGACCGGCGAGACGCACGCCTTCTACGACTTCGAGGCCAAGTACCTGGACGAGGCGAGCGTCGAGCTCAGCTGCCCCGCGGACCTGCCGGACGACGTCACCGAGCGCGTGCGCGACGTCGCCGTGCGCACGTTCGAGGCGATCGGTGCCGAGGGTCTTTCGCGCGTCGACGTGTTCGTCACCTCGGACGGCGGCGTGGTCGTGAACGAGATCAACACCATGCCCGGGTTCACGCCGCTGTCGATGTACCCGCGCATGTGGGCGGCGTCGGGGTTGGACTACCCGGAGCTCGTCGACGAGCTCGTGCAGCTCGCGCTCGAGCGGCCGACCGGCCTGCGCTGACGGGCGCGCGCTGACGCTCGTGCGTCAGCTCGTGCAGTGCTGCGTCGCCTTGACGTCGAGCACGGCGGGCGCCACGTCCACGAGCGCGACGGTCGGCTGACCCGCGCCGAGGGACTTCGGCACCTCGACCTCGATCGCCGGGCTCCGCCCGTACGTCACGAACGTCCAGCCGCTCGTCGTCTCCGACGTGATCCAGTCGACGCTCGTGCCGTCGGGGTTCTCGATGGACTGGCACTGGTCGGACGGACCCGGCTGCGCGACGCCGCAGCGCAGGGTGATGGCGCTGCCGGACCTGCCCCACGCCGAGGTCGCCTGGCTGGACGTGGTGCGCTGGTCCTGGCCCGCGACCTGGTCGGGCAGGTCGAGGACGACGTCCGCGCACGCGGGGTCGGTCGCGCCGTCGGCGACCGGGACGGAGATGACCGGCGAGCAGGCACTCAGCGCGGCACCGGCGACGCCTGCCCCGAGCACGGCCAGCAGCGCCGACGTGCGGCGGTGGTGCGGGCGGACGGCACGAGGGCGTGCGGGGAGGACGGACGAGCGGGGCACGGAGCCACCGTAGCGAGCCGACCTGGGAACGCCCGGCCGTCTACTGTTGCCTGCGTGCCTGCGCCGCTTCCCCCGCCCGCCGACGGCCCCCTCGTGCGGGACGTCTCCGAGGACCAGCTCCTCGCCCAGGTCTTCCCGCTGCTGCCGGCCGGCAGCGCGACGCTGGTCGGGCCCGGCGACGACGCGGCGGTCGTCACGGCGCCGGACGGCCGGTTCGTCGTCTCGACCGACGTCCTCGTCGAGGACCGGCACTTCCGGCGCGCGTGGGCCACGGGGCACGACGTCGGGCGCCGCGCCGCCGCCCAGAACCTCGCGGACGTCGCGGCGATGGGCGCGCGCCCGACGTCGCTCGTGGTCTCGCTCGTCGTGCCGGCCGACCTTCCGGTCGCCTGGGTGACGGGGCTGGCTCGCGGGCTCGCCGAAGCCTGCGAGCCCGTCGGTGCCGCCGTCGTCGGGGGCGACCTGTCCGGGGGCGACATGGTCGTCGTCGCGGTGACCGTGCACGGCGACCTCGAGGGTCGAGCGCCCGTCCTGCGGTCCGGTGCGCGCCCCGGCGACGTCGTCGCGCACGCGGGCGTGCTCGGTTGGGGGGCGGCGGGCCTCGCGCTCCTCGACGCCGGGCTCGCTCGTGACGCGGCTGCGCGCGGAGACGTGGCGCTGGAGACGCTCGTGACCCGGCACCTCGTGCCGGAGCCGCCCCTGGACGCCGGCCCCGCCGCGGCGCGTGCCGGTGCGACCGCGATGCTCGACGTCTCCGACGGGCTGCTGCGCGACGGCGGCCGTCTCGCGCGCGCGAGCGGGGTCGTCCTGGACCTCGATCCCGCGGAGCTCGGAGGTGCGGGCGCTCTCGCCGCGGCGGCCGACGTCGTCGCGCCCGAGGGTGACGCTGCCGCCCTCGTCCGGGCGTGGGTCCTGGGCGGGGGAGAGGACCACGGCCTGCTCGCGACCTTCCCGGCGGGCACGGCGCTGCCGCCCGGGTTCCGTCGCCTGGGGACGGCGCGCGGTCCCCGTGACGGCGAGACGCCCGGCGTCCTCGTCGGGGGTGCGGAGGCCGACGTCCCAGCGGGCTGGGACCACTTCGCGGCGGGTGCCTGACGGCTCCGCGGTCGTCGTGCGGCGCGGTGCCGCCTGGGTTCAGCCGCGGCGGAAGCGGACCTCGGTGATGTCCGCGCCGC
Organism: Luteimicrobium sp. NPDC057192; assembly: GCF_042670205.1. Taxonomy (NCBI): domain Bacteria; kingdom Bacillati; phylum Actinomycetota; class Actinomycetes; order Micrococcales; genus Luteimicrobium; species Luteimicrobium sp. NPDC057192. The sequence continues at coordinate 52,611 of NZ_JBHUWD010000027.1, forward strand.
CGATGTCCTCACGGCGCTCGACGCCGTCGGTCTGGAAGCCGTGGCGCCGGTAGAAGTGCCGGGCGCGGTCGTTGTCCGCGATCACCCACAGCGAGACGGGGACACCGGGCCCGACCTCGCCGAGCACCGTCCGCATGAGGTCGCGCGCGACGCCGCGGCCCCAGGCCTCCGGGTCGAGGTAGATCGCGTAGAGCTCGAGGTCGCCGGGCTCGGCGTCCTCGTCGCGCGCGGGGCCGAGCGTCGCGAACCCCAGCGTGCGTCCCTGGGACGCGGCGATCCAGGTGTGGGCCTCGCCCTCGGCGAGCGACCTGCGCCAGACCTCGGCGCGGGCCGTGACGTCGAGCGAGGCGAGAAAGGCGTCCGGGACGATGCCCGCGTAGGCACCGCGCCAGGAGGCGATGTGGACGGTCGCGATCGCGTCGGCGTCGTCCGCCGTCGCGCGTCGGATGGTGACGGTGTCAGGTTCGATGGCACCCAGGTCCACGAATGGCCCCCTCGTGAGTCGCGGTCGGCGTGTCCCTCTCAGAGTGCCATCCGGGCCGGTGCTGGTCGACCCCGGTTCCACCCCGAAAAGTCCCTGAGACACGACTGACGCCCGCCGGTCCGAGGACCGACGGGCGTCAGCTGAGGTCGAGGTGGTGCCCCTCCGGCTCAGGCCGGGCGGGTGACCTTGCCGGCCTTGAGGCACGAGGTGCACACGTTCACGCGCTTGGGGGTCCCCCCCACGATGGCGCGGACGCGCTGGATGTTCGGGTTCCAGCGGCGCTTGGTACGCACGTGCGAGTGCGAGATGCTGTGCCCGAAGCCCGGGCCCTTGCCGCAGACGTCGCAGTTGGCAGCCACGGTTTGCTCCTGATCGTCGTGCACGCCCGAGCTACGGCCAGGCGATGAGTGGTCGAGTGTCCGCATCCGGTGTACCAGACCCGGGAGGGTCGTCCACGCGTGCGGTCGCTGCCCGACGTCGCCAGGCAACTTCGATATGGTAGCCGACGATCGGCGTGCGCCCCAAACGCTGCCCGGCTCGTCCCCTCCGGGACGACCGTGCGGACCGGCCCTTCCCGGGCCGGCCCGGGGCCCGCCACCCGAGCTGAGGAGGCCCCGCCCCGTGACCGACGGCATCGACGTGCTCCCCGTGCGTGCGTGGGCGCGTCTCGCCGTGCGCGCCCTGGACGAGGCCTCGGAGCCGCTCGACCGCGCGAACGTGTTCCCCGTCCCCGACGCGGACACCGGCACCAACCTCGTGCTCACCCTGCGCGAGGGTGCGGCGGCGATCGCGCGGACCGACGGCGCGGCGGACGGGCCCGAGGCGGGTGCGGCGTTCGCCCGCGGCTGCCTGCTCGGCGCGCGAGGCAACTCCGGGGTGATCGTCGCGGCGTGGGTGCGCGCGCTCGTCGAGGCCTGGGCCGCCGGTCCCGTGGTCGCGCTCGAGAGGGCCGCCCGGGCGGCGCGGACGGCGGTCGGCGACCCGGCCGCGGGCACGGCGCTCAGCGTCGCGGACGACGCGGCCCGTGCTGCCAGGGCGGCCGGGGCCGACGCGCCGCTCGTCGTCCTCGGCGCCGCCTGCGCCGGCGCGCGGGAGGCCGTCCTCCGCAGCCCGCAGGAGCTCGGCCCCCGGGGCCGCGGGCGCCTCGACGCCGGTGCGCAGGGGCTGCGGCTCGTGCTCGGCGCGCTCGCCGCCGCGTGCGGGGCCACGGACCCGGGCCTCGTCCGCGTCGTGCCGGACGACGACGTCCCCGTGTCGGTGGCCGACGGCACGCTGGAGGCAGGGCGTCGCACCTGGGACGGCGCCGTGGAGGAGGTCCCCGCCGTGGCTGCCACCGACCGGTCCGACGAGCTCGAGGTCATGTTCACCCTCGACGTGCCGGAGCCGGACGAGCCCGGCGACGCCGAGGACCCGGCGGGTCCGCCCGACGTGGCCGGCGCGATGCGCGCGGCCCTCGCCGGCGCCGGGACGTCCGTGGCCGTCGTCGGCGGTGACGGGACCTGGCGCGGCCACGTCCACACCGCCGATCCCGGCGCCGCGCTCGAGGACGCCGTGCGGGTCGCCAAGGACGCCGGGGGCCGGCTGCGCGACGTCCAGGTGCAGGACCTCACGCAGCCCCGCGCCGGCGGGCTCGGCGTCGTGGCGGTGACGTCCGCCCCGGGGCTCGTCGTCGAGCTCGCGCGTGCGGGTGCCGTCGTGCTCGCGCACGGCCGCCGCCGGACCCCGCCCGGGCCGAGCGCGCTGCGCCGGGCGCTCGAGGAGGCGCGCGGGCGCGTCGTCCTCCTGGTGGCGCCGCCCGGCACCCCCGTGCCCGACGCCGAGGAGCCCGTCTCCGGGGCACGCGGACCCGTCGTCGTGCGGGTCGAGACGCCCACCGACGCGCACACCGTCTCGGCGCTCGCAGCGCTGGCGACGCTGCCCCACGGCCCCGGGGGGCAGGCGGTGGACACCCCCGGCACGGCACCCGACCTCGCCTCGCTGACCGCCGCGGCCGAGGCGACCCGCGACCTCGTCGGCGCCGTGCGCGGCGCTGTCCTGCCGACGGAGTGGGGCAGCGCGGTCGGGGTGGTCGAGGCGCTCGTCGCCGCCGCGGCGCCCTCGGGCGCGGAGGCTGCCGGCTCGGGCGGGGTCGTGGTCCTCGTGCACGGGGTCCGCGCCGACGAGGAGCTCGTCGCGCGCGTCGTCGAGCACGTGGCGGCGCGCGACCCGCGGGCCGAGGTGATCGTCCTGCCCTCCGGCCGCGACGACGCCGTCGTGCACGTGGGCGTGGAGCCGCCACCGACCGGGCCGGGAGCCTCGCGCGCCACCGGACGGGAGGGCGCGGCATGACGGTGCACGCGGTCGGGGCGGGGCCCGAGGTGCTCGCGCAGCCCCTCGGCAAGGCCCTCGGCACCCGCAGCGCGAACGCGCTGGCGAAGCTCGGCATCGAGACCGTCGGCGACCTCGTCGACCACGTGCCCCGCCGCTACGACGCGCCCGGCCGGCTCACCGACCTCGGTTCGCTGCAGGTCGGCGAGCACGTGACGGTGGTCGCGGAGGTGCGCTCCACGACGGTCCAGGGCATGCGCTCCCGGACGGGAGCCATGCTCAAGGCGGTCGTGACGGACGGCGCGGGCGAGCTCGACCTCACCTTCTTCGCGAAGGGCAAGCGGGCCCTGGACTTCCACGAGCACCGGCTCCGTGCGGGGCGCACCGGCCTGTTCACGGGCACGGTGAGCGTCTACCGGGGTCGCCGCCAGCTCACCCACCCGCAGTACCAGGTGTTCGGTGCCGACGCGGGCGACGACGAGGCCGAGGCCGCGATCGAGGACGCCAGCCGCCCGATCCCGATCTATCCCGCGGGGGCCTCCGTGCCGTCGTGGCAGATCCACAAGGCCGTCCAGACCGTGCTCGGCCCCCTGAGCGAGGCTGACGTGCCCGACCCGCTCCCGACGGCTCTGCGAGAGCGGCGGGGCCTGTCGACCCGGCTCGAGGCACTGCGGGACGTCCACCTGCCCCAGGACGACGCCGACTGGCGGCGGGGTCGCGAACGCCTCCGCTTCGAGGAGGCGTTCGTCCTCCAGGCCGCGCTCGCGCAGCGGAGGGCGCACGTGGCCCGCGAGCGTGCCACGGCGCGGCCCCTGCCGGCGCCGGGTGCCCCGAGCCTGCTCGCGGACTTCGACGCGGCGCTCCCCTTCGAGCTGACCGGCGGGCAGCGCGAGGTCGGCGAGCAGCTGGCGCACGACCTCGCGGCCGACCGGCCGATGCAGCGGCTGCTCCAGGGCGAGGTCGGTTCCGGCAAGACGGTCGTCGCCCTGCGCGCGATGCTCCAGGTCGTCGACGCCGGCGGCCAGGCCGCGCTCCTCGCGCCCACGGAGGTCCTCGCGGCCCAGCACGCCCGCTCGCTGCGGGCGCTGCTCGGCCCGCTCGCCGAGGGAGGCTTCCTCGGCGGCGCCGAGCACGGCACCCAGGTCGCGCTGCTCACCGGCTCGCTCGGTGCGGCGGCGCGCAAGCAGGCGCTGCTCGACGCCGCGAGCGGTGCGGCCGGGATCGTCGTCGGGACGCACGCGCTCCTGGGCGAGCAGGTGCAGTTCGCGGACCTCGGCCTCGTGGTCGTCGACGAGCAGCACCGGTTCGGCGTCGAGCAGCGTGACGCGCTGCGCGCCAAGGGCGACCGGCAGGCGCACGTCCTGGTCATGACGGCGACCCCGATCCCGCGGACGGTCGCCATGACCGTGTTCGGCGACCTCGAGACGTCGACGCTCAGCGAGGTCCCGGCCGGTCGCTCGGGTGTCGTGACGCACGTGGTGCCCGCGTCGAACCCGGTCTGGGTCGCACGGACGTGGCAGCGCGTGCGCGAGGAGGTCGACGCCGGGCACCGTGCGTACGTCGTCGCGCCCCGCATCCATCCCGACCCGGACGGCGCGGCCGCCGCCGAGGGGTCGGCTCGTGCTCTCGGCGTGAGCGAGACCGACGACGTGCTCGAGTTCCTCGTCGAGCCCGAGGACGGTGGCGAGCGCGCGCCCCTGCGCGCGGTCCTCGAGGTCGCCGACGAGCTGCTTGGCACGCCGGCGCTCGCGGACGTCGCGGTGGGCGTCCTGCACGGGCAGCTCCCGCCGGCCGACAAGGACCGCGCGATGGCCGACTTCGCGTCGGGGCGCACCCCGGTGCTCGTCTCGACCACCGTCGTCGAGGTCGGGGTCGACGTGCCCGAGGCGACGGTCATGGTCGTCCTCGACGCCGACCGGTTCGGGATCTCCCAGCTCCACCAGCTGCGTGGGCGCGTGGGCCGTGGGTCGGCGCCGGGGCTGTGCCTGCTCGTGTCCGACGCCGGGCCCGGCACCCCGGCGCGCGAGCGCCTCGACGCGCTCGCGTCGACGTCCGACGGCTTCGAGCTCGCGCGCCGCGACCTCGAGCTGCGCCGCGAGGGCGACGTGCTCGGGGCGGCGCAGTCGGGCCGGGCGTCGTCGCTGCGGTTCCTCCGGGTCCTCACGGACGCCCCGCTCATCGCCGACGCGCGCACGGAGGCGACGGCCGTCGTCGAGCAGGATCCGGACCTGGCCGAGCACGCCGCGCTCGCGGAGGCGATCACGGAGCGGCTCGACCCGGAGCGCGAGGAGTTCCTCGAGCGGGCGTGAGGCGGGTCGCGCTGGATAGGCTCGGGGCGTGACGAGGATCGTGGCCGGGACCGCAGGCGGACGCGTGCTCGAGGTGCCCGTGCGAGGCACGCGGCCGACGAGCGACCGGGTCCGCGAGGCCGTGTTCTCGCGGCTGGAGCACCAGGGCGCAGTCGACGGCGCACGCGTACTCGACCTCTACGCGGGCTCCGGCGCGCTCGCGATCGAGGCGATGAGCCGGGGCGCGTCCGACGCGACGCTCGTGGACGCCGCCCGGGCCGCCGTCGAGGTGTGCCGGCGGAACGTGCGTGCCCTCGGGCTGACGCGCGTGCGGGTCGCGCAGCAGCCCGCGGAGCGGTTCGTGCGCGAGGTGCCGAGCCTGCCCTGGGACCTCGTGTTCCTCGACCCGCCGTACGACGTCACGGCGCCCGAGCTCGTCCAGGTGCTCGACCACCTCACGGAGCCGGGCGCGCTCGCCCCGGACGCGACGGTCGTGGTCGAGCGGCGCGCCCGCGACGCCGAGCCCGCGTGGCCCGTGGGGCTGTCGCTCGTCGCGCGCAAGGACTACGGCGAGACGGCCGTCTTCTACCTCGAGCCGTCGGGCGCGGACGGCGCCGCGGGCGCCGACGCCTCGGCCTCGGCGAGCGTCCCGACCGGGAGCTGATCCAGGGCGTCGAGGCCGACGAGCGCCACGTCCGGCCCCGAGGCCGCGGCGAGCAGCCGGCGGGTCGCGGCATCGTCAGCGACGGCCCCCTCGCACGCCACGAGCCAGTCCGTGAGGAAGGCCCGCAGGGGCGCGCCCGGCAGCGCGCTGCGGTCGGCGGCGCGGAGCACGACGAGCATGAGCGCCGGCACGCGCGCGGCTCCCGGGCCGTCCCCGGGCTGGAAGTAGGGGAGCGCGAGGGCCTTGCCGCCGTGGCGGGCGTAGAACCGGACGCGGGCGGTCGGGTCGCCGTGGGCCTCGCTCGCCGTGTGGTGGTCCGGGTGCTCGACCTCCGCGATGATCGCGAGCGGGTCGTGGGCCGCGGTCCACGCGTCGAGCGTCGCCGCGAGCAGAGCCCCGCCGACGCCCGCGCCCCGGTGCCCGGGCGCGATCGCGAGGTAGAGCACGAGGAGGATCCGCTCGCGCGGGAACCACGCCCCGACGACGCCCGAGACGAGCCGCGCCTCACCGTCCGACTCGTCGAACGCCCCGAGCGCCTCGAGAGACCCGTGCTCGACGTCCCGCCACAGCTCCTCGGCATCGACGAGCTCGACGGGCGGGAACGACGGCGCCAGCACGTCGCGGTGCAGGGCGAGGATCTCGGACCGGGTCGTGAGCGGTCGGGGCACGGCCATGCACCGACCCTACGTCCGGCGCCCCCTGGCGGACCGGGGAAGAGCTCCGCGGAGTGGCACTACGACCTGCGGCGGAGGGTGCACTAGCGTGACGCCGTGACCATCGCCGTCTGCCCCGGCTCGTTCGACCCGATGACGCTCGGGCACCTCGACGTCGTGCGCCGAGCGCGCTCGATGTTCGACGAGGTCGTCGTGGGCGTCGCACGCAACGCCGGGAAGTCGGCGCTCCTGACGGTCGACGAGCGGCTCGACGTCGCGCGTGCGGCGGTCGAGCACGCGGGGCTCGAGGGCGTCCGCGTCGCTCGTGTCCCCGGCCTCCTGGTGGAGTTCTGCCGCGAGATCGGGGCCCACGCGGTGGTCAAGGGCCTGCGGGGTGGCGCCGACTTCGACGCCGAGGTCCCCATGGCCCTCATGAACCGGCACCTGGCCGACGTCGAGACGGTCTTCGTCATCGGCGACCCCGCCCTCGCGCACGTCGCGTCGTCGCTCGTGAAGGACGTCGCGCGGCACGGGGGCGACGTCGACGACCTGGTACCGCCGGGCGTCGGTGACGTGGTGCGTGCGGCGCTCGCACGCACCGCCTGAGGTGAGCAATGCCCAGCAAGGAGGAGGAGCCGTGAGCAGCACCGGAGCGAGCGGAGGACGCGCGGCGGACGCGCGGGACCAGCGGGTCGCCGTGGCGCCGCCCGCGCAGGGGGCGGACCCCGTGGCGACCCTGACGGCGATCGTGGCGGACCTCACGGAGCTGGTGGCGGGGGCTCGCACGGGCCCCCTGGGGGGAGGCACCCTCAAGGTGCCGCGCGACCAGCTCGTCGCGCTCGTCGACGAGCTGCGCGAAGCGGTGCCGCACCAGCTCGACGAGGCCGACCGCGTCCTCGAGGACGCCGACCGCGTGCTCGGAGAGGCGCAGGCCCAGGCGGAGGACGTGCTGTCGACGGCGCGCGCCCGTGCGATCGAGCTCGTGCAGCGCGAGCAGGTCGTGGCGCAGGCGCAGGCCCGCGCGGCCGAGGTCGTGGCTGCGGCGGAGGCCGACGCCGTCCGGATCCGGCAGGACGCCGACGACTACTGCGACCGCCGGCTCGCGATGCTCGAGGACGTGCTGGAGCAGGCGGGCGTGCAGGTCCGCGCCGGCCGTGAGCGCCTCGTCGAGCGTGCGCTCGAGCGGTCGGCCGAGCGCGCGGACTGATGCCGCACGGCCAGCGGGGCAACGCGGTCCGACGTCTTCGTCGGCTTGGGCGCGTGCCACCCCATGCCGTATAGTTGACGGTTGGTCCTGCTGGTCATGTGGTCCCCGGTCGTCGGGGGCCTCCGCGGACCGAGATCATCTTCTCGCCGTGTGCTGTCGCGCGGGCCCGTGCCTTCGGTCCGGACTCGCGTCGATGGTTCACGTTCGAGGCCGGAGAAACCATGGAGCGTCACATCACCCTCGACCCGCGGTCGCCGTTCGTGCTCGACACCCACGAGCTCAGCCGACGCCCCGGGTCCCAGCGTGAGATCGACCGCACCGTGGCCGCACCCGAGGGTCTCGGCACCGTCGTGACCGGCATCCCCGCCGGCGACGACCTCGAGCTGCACCTGCGCCTCGAGGCCGTGATGGAGGGGGTCCTGGTCACCGGCGAGATCCGGGGCCGGGCGGTCGGGGAGTGCGTGCGCTGCCTGGACGAGACGGTCGACGACGTCGACGCCACGTTCCAGGAGCTGTACGTCTACCCGGAGCGCGCCCGCGCCGCGGAGGAGTCCGGCGACGACGAGGAGGACGTGCACGAGCTCGAGGGCGACCTGGTCGACATCGAGCCCGCGCTTCGGGATGCGGTGGTCACTGCACTACCATTCCAACCGTTGTGCCAGCCGGACTGCCCTGGCCTGTGCTCCGAGTGCGGAGCGCGCCTGGCGGACGACCCTGGCCACCACCATGACGTGGTCGACCCCCGGTGGTCGGCACTGAAGAGCATGCTCGGCACGGACGTCGTGCCGGACGAGACGAAAGAGAGCTAGCCGTGGCTGTTCCGAAGCGCAAGATGTCGCGCAGCAACACCCGTGCGCGCCGTTCGCAGTGGAAGACGACCGCCGCGAACCTCACGACGTGCCCGCAGTGCAAGGGCCAGAAGCTGTCGCACACGGCCTGCCCGACGTGCGGCACCTACAAGGGTCGCCAGTACACGGCGGCGCTGCGCACCGAGCACGCCTGAGCCACCCGTGTCCGCTCAGCGCGAGCGTCCTGACCAGCAGGCCGGCGCCGGCGGAGCCGATGTACTCCTCGAGAAGCTCGGGGTCCGTGTGGACCCCGAGCTTCTCGTGCTGGCGCTGACGCACCGTTCGTTCGCGCACGAGGCCGGGGGGATCCCCACCAACGAGCGCCTCGAGTTCCTCGGCGACTCCGTCCTGGGCTTCGTCGTCACGGACGCCCTGTACCGCGACCACGCCGACCTCCCCGAGGGCGAGCTCGCGAAGATGCGCGCGGCGACCGTGTCGCAGCGCTCGCTCGCCGCGATCGCGCGCGAGCTCGAGCTGGGCCGGTTCATCCTGCTCGGCAAGGGCGAGCTGCGCACCGGCGGCTACGACAAGGACTCGATCCTGTCGGACACCGTCGAGGCGATCATCGGCGCGGTCTTCCTGAGCGGCGGCATCGACGCGGCCCGCACGTTCGTGCACCGGCTCGTCGACGCCACTCTCGAGGTCGCGGCCGACCTGGGCGCGGGCCTCGACTGGAAGACCTCCCTGCAGGAGCTCGCGGGCGAGCTCGGCCTGGGCGCGCCCGAGTACCGCTGGGAGGCCGAGGGCCCCGCGCACGCGCGGGTCTTCACGTCGCACCTGGCCCTCGACGGCGAGGTCCTGGGGACCGGGACCGGGACCGCCAAGAAGCACGCCGAGCAGGAGGCTGCCGAGCGCGCGTACGCCGTGCTGAAGGCCCGGGTCGACGCCGCAGCGGCCGGCGGAGCGGACCCCGCGCACGCGGACCAGGGCTGAGCGTTGCCCGAGCTTCCCGAGGTCGAGACCGTCCGTGACGGGCTCGCCCGGCACGTGCTGGGCGCGCGGGTCGGCTCCGTCGAGGTGCTCCGCGACTACTCCGTGCGCCACCAGGACGGTGGGCCCGAGGCGTTCGTCGCGGCCCTCACGGGCGCCCGGCTGGACGCGGCTGCCCGCCGCGGCAAGTTCCTCTGGCTCGAGCTCGCGAACGCCGCCACGGGCGAGGACGACGTCGTCCCCACCCGCGCGCTCGTCGCGCACCTCGGCATGAGCGGCCAGCTCCTGGTCCGGTCCGGAGACCTTGCCGACCACCATCGGCACCTGCGCGTCCGGCTCGCGCTCGAGCAGCCCGACGGCACCGAGGCGGCGCTCGACTTCGTCGACATGCGGACGTTCGGCCACCTCGTCGTCGCACCCCTCGTAGCGACCCCGGACGTCGCCCCCGGCGGGCTCGGCACCGACCGGCCGCTCGTGCCGGAACCCGCCGCGCACATCGCCCGCGACCTGCTCGACCCCGCGCTCGACGAGGCGGCGCTCGGGGGGGCGCTGCGGCGTCGTCGGACGGGGGTGAAGCGGGCGCTGCTCGACCAGACCCTCGTCTCGGGCGTCGGGAACATCTACGCCGACGAGGCGCTGTGGCGCGCGCGGCTGCACTACGCCCGCCCCACGGACACGCTGCGCCGCACCGAGGCGACCCGGCTCCTGGAGTCCGCAGAGCAGGTGATGCGCGAGTCGCTCGCCCAGGGCGGGACGAGCTTCGACGCGCTGTACGTCAACGTCAACGGCGCGTCGGGGTACTACTCGCGCTCGCTCGCCGTCTACGGGCAGGAGGGGCGGCCGTGCCCGCGCTGCGGGACGCCCGTGCGACGCGACTCGTTCATGAACCGGTCGTCGTTCACCTGCCCGCGCTGCCAGCCGCGGCCTCGCAACGGCCGCTGGTAGGGCTCAGCGAGCCACGAGGTTGCGCAGGGGCGCACCCGTGCGGAGCGCGTCGAGGTTGGCCTCGATCAGCTCCTCCGCGTGCTGCGGACGCCCGCCCGCCGCGTGCGGCGTGAGGATCAGGTTCGGCGCGTCCCACCACGGCGAGTCCTCGGGCAGCGGCTCCGTCGCGAAGACGTCGAGCGCGGCGCCGGCGATCGTCCCGTCGCGAAGCGCGGCCTGCAGCGCGGCCTCGTCGACCGTCGCCCCGCGCCCGACGTTGACGAACCACGCGTGGTCGGGGAGCCGCCCGATCAGGTCGGCGCTGAGCGCGGCCTGCGTGCTCGGGAGGGCAGGGAGCAGGGAGACGAGGACGTCCGCGGTCGGGAGGAGCGCCGGGAGCTCGGCGTCGGTGACCACGGGGAAGCCCGCGCGCTCGCCGGCGGTGGAGGCGACGCCCGTGACCCGGGCGCCCAACGCCGCGAGCAATGGCGCGAGCCGGTGCGCGATCGAGCCGAAGCCCCAGACCACCACGTGCGCGCCGTCGAGGGTCCGGAACACCGTGTCGGTCCGGTCGGACTGGACGCCTCCCAGCTCGCCGGCCCACCGCCCCTCGCGCTGGGCGTCGCGCGCCAGGTCGAGGCGACGGGCCGCCGCGAGGACGAGGGCGAGCGTGTGCTCCGTGACGGGTCCGTCGTGCAGGCCGCGCCCCGACGCGAGGGCGACGCCCGGGCCGAAGCCCGCCGCCACGAGCGTGTCGGGCCCGGCCATGAGGCCCTGGACGAGCCGCAGGCGCGTGAGGCGCTGCGCGGCGTCCGCGAGGTTGCGGCGGCCGTTGCCCCACGCCACGAGGACGTCCGCGTCCTCGGAGCCGTCCGGGAACGCGGCACGTACGGCGTAGGGCACGACGACGTCGTCCGCGCTCGTGCGCAGGTCGAGAGGGATGGTGTCCGGCACGAGGATCTTCACCCTCACGACCCTAGCCGGGCACCGGGTTCGGCGCGCCGACCTGCGACGACGGCGCTAGCGTCGGGCTGGGACGGGCGCGTGGCGCCAGTCCGGAACCGGGGGTTCTCGCAGGAGGTTCTGATGTCCGACGCCGTCGCCGGGGGAGCGGAACCAGCCGCTGCACCCGCCTCGAGAAGCCGGGCCGCGGTCGTGCCGCGCTCGGCACGCAGCTACATCACGTGGGTCACGCTCGCTTTCATGATCACGTCGTCGGTCGCGAGCCTGCGGGCCGCGCCGACGATGGCCGTCTACGGGCTCGCCGCCGTCTTCCTGTACGTCGTGCCGGCGATCCTGTTCCTCCTGCCGACGTCGCTCGTCTCGGCCGAGCTCGCGTCCGGATGGTCCGGGGGCGTCTACCGGTGGGTGGCGGAGGGTCTGTCGAAGCCGCTCGGCTTCCTCGCCGTCTGGTGCCAGTTCGCGATGACGATCTTCTACTACCCGAGCCTGCTCGGGTACGTGGCCAGCACGTTCGCCTACGTGATCGACCCGTCGCTCGCGAACAACGGGCTGTACGTCGCGATCGTGATCATCGTCGTCTACTGGGCGGGCGTGTACATCTCCTCGCAAGGCACCAAGACCGTCGCCGGCCTGTCCAGCGCCGGGCTGATCATCGGGACGCTGATCCCCGCCGCGATCCTCGTCGTCCTCGGCATCGTGTTCCTCGGGCAGGGCCACGAGTCCGCCGCGCCCATGGACTCGAGCCACCTGCTCCCGCAGTGGACCGGCATCGCGTCCCTCGTGCTCATCGTCAACAACTTCCTGTCCTACGCCGGCATGGAGATGAATGCCGTGCACGTCACCAGCCTGCGCAAGCCGGGGCGCGAGTTCCCCCGCGCGATGTTCCTCGCGATCGGACTCGTGCTCGTCATCTTCATCCTCCCGGCACTCGCGATCTCGTGGGTCATCCCCGCCGACCAGCTGAGCCTCACGGCAGGCGTCATGCAGGCGTTCGACGCCTTCTTCGCGAACTTCCACGTCAGCTGGCTCACCCCGATCATCGGCCTCATGCTGATCGCGGCGTCCGTCGGCGGCATGCTCACGTGGCTCGCGGGGCCGTCCAAGGGGCTGCTCGAGGTCGGGCGCGAGCAGGGCTACCTGCCGCCCTACCTGCAGCGGCTCAACAAGCACGGAGTGCAGCAGAACATCCTCGTGTCGCAGGGCGTCTTCACGACGATCATCGCGCTGCTCTACGCGTTCATCCCCGACGTCTCGAGCGCGTACTGGATCCTCTCGGTGATCACGACGCAGGTGTACCTCATCATGTACCTCCTGCTGTTCGTCGCCGCGGTGCGGCTCAGGCGCATCAAGCCCGACCATCCGCGCGGCTTCCGGGCGCCGTGGCTGGTGCTCCTGTGCGGGGTCGGGTTCGTGGCGTCCGTCGCCGCGCTGTTCATCGGGTTCGTCCCGCCCGCCCAGTTCTCCTCCGGGAGCGTCGGGCTGTACGTCCTGATCGTGGGCGGCGGGCTCGTGCTCGTCGGGCTGGTCGTGCCGTGGCTGTTCTACGTGCTGCGCAAGCCGTCGTGGCGCCGCCCCGACGACGACGTCGCCGGCGGTGCGCCCGACGCCGTCGCCGACGAGGGAGCCGCGTCATGAGCACCCACCACGAGCCGGGTCCCGCCCACGAGCCCCTCCACGTGCACCGCGGCTGGGTCTTCTACACGACCGTCGGCCTGCTCGTCGCGGGCGTGCTCGTCGTCATGCTCGTCGCGTTCGACAACCACCGTGACAACCAGGACGCCCGCAAGGCCGACCAGCTCGCCCAGACTCTCCAGTCCCAGCTGAAGGACGCGGGCATGACGGTGCCGGACCAGGACACGATCACGCGCGTCCTCGGCTCCGACGGGGGTGCGGTCTGCGCCGACCCGGGCGGTCACCTGCAGTCGCTGCGCGACCTCAACGGGGTCAACGGGGCGGCCGGCCCGGGGCTTCGTCCCGCGCCGGTCGTGCAGCGGCTCGTGGACGCGGAACGCCTGATCGTGCAGGTGTACTGTCCCGACAAGCTCGGCAGCTTCGACGACTACGTGAGCTCGCTCAACCTCGGCGACTCGACGACTACCACCACCGACGACCAGGAGTGATCCGCCATGTCCGCGCCCGTCCCCGCCCCCACGCTCGACGACCTGCGGGGAGCCGTCTCCGGCCTCATGCCGCGCGCGCTCGACGACCTCGCGGAGCTCGTGGCGATCCCGTCCGTGGCCGACGAGCGCGTCCAGCCCCGCAGCGAGTGCGTGCGCGCGGCGCAGTGGGTCGCTGACGCCTTCCGTGCCGAGGGCGTCGAGGACGCGCGGCTCGAGCGCACCCCTGACGAGTCGGACGTCGTGATCGGCCACGTGCCCGCGCCCGTCGTGAACGGCAGGGCGGCGCCGACCGTCCTCCTCTACGCGCACTACGACGTCCAGCCCCCGCTCGACGACGACGCCTGGGTGAGCCCGCCGTTCGAGCTCACCGAGCGTGACGGCCGCCTCTACGGCCGCGGCGCGGCGGACTGCAAGGGCAACATCGTCGCCCACCTGACCGCGCTGCGGGCGCTGCGCTCCCTGGGCGGAGGGACGTTCCCCGTCGGTATCCGGATCGTCATCGAGGGCTCGGAGGAGCAGGGCACGGGCGGCCTCGACGACTGGGTCCGCGCGCACCCGGGCGAGCTCACCGCCGACGCGATGCTGATCTGCGACACCGGCAACGCGGCGCTCGGGGTCCCGACGCTCACGGTCGCGCTGCGCGGCGCGTCGAACGTCGTGGTGACGGTCGAGTCGATGCGGAGCGAGGTCCACTCGGGCATGTTCGGGGGCGCGGCTCCCGACGCGCTCGCCGCCCTCGTCGCGATGCTCGCGACCCTGCGGGACGAGAAGGGCGACACGACGATCCGCGGTCTCGACGCCACGCAGACCTGGGACGGCGTCCGGTACGAGCCCGACGCGTTCCGCCGCGACGCGGGCGTGCTCGACGGCGTCGGGCTGCTGGGCAGCGGGAGCGTCGCCGACCAGCTGTGGGCGCGCCCGGCTGTGACGATCCTCGGCATCGACGCGCCCAAGGTCGTCGGGTCGTCGGCCGCGATCCAGCCCAAGGCCGCGGCCCGCCTCAACCTCCGCGTCCCGCCCGGTCAGGACACCGCTGCCGCCGTGACCGCGCTGGAGGACCACCTGCGCGCCGTCGCACCGTGGGGTGTGCACGTCACGCTCGAGCACGACGCCCCCGGGCAGCCGTTCCAGGCCCGCACCGAAGGAGTCGTGTTCGACACGCTGAGCCGGGCGCTCGCGGACGCGTTCGACGCCGAGAGCACGACGACCGCCGGCCAGGGCGGCTCGATCCCGCTCTGCAACGTCCTCCAGGCCTCCTACCCCGATGCCGAGATCGTGCTGCTCGGGGTCGAGGAGCCCGCGTGCCTCATCCACGCGCCCAACGAGAGCGTCGACCCGCACGAGCTCGAGCGGATCGCCGTCGGCGAGGCGCTGTTCCTCGCGCGCCTCGGCAGCGCGGGCGCCGCCTGACGGTCTGGCCGCCGAGCGGTCCACCCACGACGACGGGCGGCCGGCTCCCCGCGGGGAACCGGCCG